>JALZES010000065.1 GCA_030861915.1 Thermoproteota archaeon | reverse complement strand
ACGTTCACAAGCGAAAATATGTACTGTACTTCACTAGTGTGATTAGTATGACCCTGATTAGAATGACGTTTTCGTCATGAGCGAAGTCGGAGAAATGAAACGCGGCCAACCAAACTATGGTTGGATAGCGTAGAGATCCTTTGATTACTTGAGCAAAATATTCTTCAGAATTACATCATCTTAAACCATCTTTACTATTCATCCTCTTGGTCTACATCCTTCAGGTGGGTCACACGTACTATGATGGGACATCCCAATTTGCTAGAAGCGACCTTAAAGGCTTCTTTTGCAAGTGCCAAGTTAGCTGAGGTAACATATGCCTCATATATTACTTGGTTAGGTTGTATTCTCGCTGCCAGTCCCGTAGCTTTACCAAATGCTCTTCTCATTCCCTCCTGTAGTCTGTCGGCCCCTGCCGTAGCTATCATTTTATTTTCTCTCAAAAGGACGTGAGGATAAACCTTCAATGATGAGAAGAAGCTTGTATCTCCAGCTTTTGCCATTGTCTTATTTGCAGCCAATCTCGCCGACTCTAGCGCATTGTGTCTTATTTGAATCCTTTCGGTCGCAAGAAGCTCAAGTTTATAGTCATAATAGTTTTCCTTGGATTGACCAGATGAAAACCTTGCAATTTTAATCTGAGGCTTTCCCGCAATGTATTCGCGCCTGACGTACGGCATGCCTCGAGGCTCGCGATAGTTAACTCCTTTCATATGATGATTCCTTTATTGAATGCTTAAATGGGATCCGGCGCTGATTTATTTGTTATGCCAGAATCCAGGGAGCCATCTTTTCCAGAAAGCGCTTCTGAGGTTTACACAGAACTTCAACAGTCTATTAATGCAAGGCTCGCCAAGAGGCGGCTCAAGTTTATCATTGACGATGAGAAGCACCGCGACCAGCTCAAGAACAAAGGATTTGGGGAAAAAGAAGACTCTGAATATGTTCTGAAACCGTACGAGGCACTTTACTTGATTTACACCAAGAAATTAATAATCAAAGATCGAGACAATACGGTCGATTTCGATGGGCTCGTGAGAACTATACTCAAGAGAGACAAAAACATTCTTACCAGATTCATGGTTTATCGCGATCTGAGAAGTAGAGGATATATTCCAAAAGAAGGTTTTGGGTTTGGTGTCGATTTCAGGGTATACGATAGAGGAGAGTATGAAAAGAAACCTGCAAAATACGTAGTCTTTGGAATTAGCGAAGGCACTAAGATCAAAGCAGACAAACTAGCTGAAACTATTGAGCAAATCACGAGAATGGGAAAGGATGCTGTTGTTGCCGTTATTGAAAGGCGGGGCGAGGTCATCTATTATAAAATGTCAAAAGTAGCCTTTCCGTCCAATGAAAAGGTTGCAGAGGAGCCAAACATTCAACTCTAATTAGTAAAAGTTGCAGAGATCAGATAGAATATCTTTAATATGCCATTGAGTATAATGGAATATGAAATTCAAACACGTATACTGTCAGGATTGTAATACAGATTTGGCGAAGTACAATATCAGATATTTCTCAGACATGAACATTGCCGAGCTCACGCGTATGCATCATTATTCCCATATAAAAGAGGGTCATTCTTTGGTAACTCGCACCGCCGAAACATTGTGATGTCCACAAAAGGAAAGGAAAAATATACAAAACGAGAGTTTCGTTTCGCTCTTTGTGGATGGCGGCTGAGTATGGAAGAAATATTAGTGATATAGTCCCGGGGGTAAGCAGAAGTGTTCGTTTTGCTGGTGTGGCAACACAAAAAGGAGAATTTATCGGAGTTTTCCAAAATGAGATCGAACCCCTCTTAGATCAGGCTAAAGAACAACAACTCTATCTTGACTCATTGTCATCGGTTAGTGCATTAAGAGATTTCTCGGAGAGCCCTGGGGATGTGGTATAAAACATTGCGGAATATAGGAGAGAACTCTATTGACTTTTTCTTAAGCAAGGAAGGATTCTATGCATTTCTGTACGACCCGGAACAGGTTTAATAAATTTCAAAAACCTCGAAGACTTGCCATATTTACGAAAAAACATAACATCTTCAAGCTGAACTCTGGAGAGCTTTCATGAAGAAAGGTTTTT
>JALZES010000048.1 GCA_030861915.1 Thermoproteota archaeon | reverse complement strand
GTTGCAATAACTTTCCGCCCAAATGACATGAATTTACCTGTTTCCTTTGTAATACTGCCTTAGGCTCTTATCTTTAATCTTAGTCAGTTCACCCTCAGGCAATGAGGACAAGACCTCCCATGCTCTGCTTAGAGTCTCTTCCAATGTTCTGTTTTCATCGTTACCCTGTCTCAGAAAATGATCCTCAAACATGTCCCCAGCGTCTAAGTATTTGAGGTCAACACCTGTTAACCCAGCCTTGCCTACAATTTCTGCAAGGGCCCTTACTTCTTGTGCTCTGGAATACGCGTCATAAAGCTGGTTGCCGACTTCCATATGGTCCGCTCTTGTTTTTCCTTCGCCCACGCCGTCTTTCATTAGCCTTGAAAGCGACATAAGCACGTTCACCGGCGGATAAATACCCTTTCTGAACAGGTCACGACCTAAGACTATTTGTCCCTCTGTTATATAACCAGTCAAGTCCGGAATAGGGTGTGTAATATCATCAGCCGGCATAGACAAAATCGGTACCTGCGTGACACTTCCATCTTTTCCTTTTACTCTCCCCGCCCTTTCATAATTATTAGCAAGGTCTGTGTATAAGTAACCAGGATATCCTTTCCTCCCGGGAACTTCTTCTCTGGCTGCGCTTATCTCCCTCAACGCTTCGGCATAATTTGTCATATCGGTGAGAATTGCCAACACGTGCATTCCTAGCTCGAAGGCCAGATATTCTGCCACCGTTAGTGCTACCCTTGGCGTTATGATTCTCTCAATTGCCGGGTCATCTGCAAGGTTGAGAAATAAAACGCTACGTCTTAGAGCTCCGGATTCTTCCAGGCTCCGCTTAAAATACTGCGCATCAGAGTACTGGACTCCTATTGCTGCAAAGACTACAGCAAAGTCTTCCTTGGTGCCCACGACAGCGGCCTGTCTGGCGATCTGCGCTGCCAAGACGTTATGAGGCATTCCTGAACCAGAAAAAATTGGAAGCTTTTGTCCCCTGACCAGGGTCAACATCCCATCAATTACTGAGACTCCTGTTTGGATAAACGAGGTAGGATATTCTCTCCTCTCTGGATTCATAGGTTCCCCGCTCACGTCGACAAATTTATCAGCCACTGGTTCTGGTAGGCCGTCATTGGGCCTCCCCAACCCGTCGAACACGCGACCAAGAAGCTCCTGTGAAACCGGCAATTGCATAGTTTTGCCGAGGAATTTTGCCTTAGTTCCTGTAATTGCAAGGCCGGTAGTTCCTTCAAATACTTGAACAACTGCTTTCCCAAAACCGACCTCTAAAACTCTTCCCAACCGCCTCTCCTTGTCAGGGGTCTCAATTTCCACCAGCTCGTCAAAGGATGCTCTTGTTATGCCATCTATGATCATTAGAGGTCCTTTGATTTCGGCAACCTTTGTATATTCTATTCCGGCTGCGGTCTCAGACAAGGACCTTTACCTCCTCGCGTTGGCCAAGCTTGCCAAATTGGTCATTCATCTCTTGCTCTAAATTGTCCAGCTTTGAAACCTCTTCATCTGTAATCTCAAATTTGGCTTTTAGAAGAGAGGTTATTATAGGCATAGCCCTAATATCGACGAGCGACAACCCATCTTTTAACGCCCTTTGTGCATTCTTGTAAAATTGAACCATTAACCTCACTTGCTTTAGTTGTTTTTGGGGACTACAATAAGTGTCTACTTTGTCGAAAGAATTCTGCTGTAATATGCCGATTTTGATCATACGTGCCACCTCGAGAACTAACTTTTCCTCATCAGGCAGAGCCTCAGGTCCAAGGAGTCTTACTATTTCCTTTAATGTGTCCTCTCTCTGAAGAATATTATATGATTCTGCCCTCAAACCATACCATTCCGCACTAACGTTTTGCTTCCACCATTTTGACACATCTTCTAGATATCCAGAGTACGACTGCATCCAATTTATGGATGGATAATGCCTAGAGTAAGCGAGTCTAGTATCAAGAGCCCAAAAAGTCTTGATAAACCTGATGGTGTGGGTCGTAACTGGCTCAGTGAAATCTGCTCCTGATGGTGACACCGCTCCCACAATTGTCACTGAACCTGATCTTTCTGGCGAGCCCATTGCTCTGACACGCCCTGCACGTTCATAGAATTCGGCTAGCCTTGATGCAAGATATGAGGGGTAGCCCTCTTCTGCTGGCATTTCTTCAAGGCGGCCAGACATTTCACGTAGCGCTTCAGCCCACCTGCTTGTAGAATCTGCTACAAGAACGACATCGAAGCCCATATCCCGGTAGTACTCGGCTATGGTAACGCCTGTGTAAATTGAAGCCTCTCTTGCGGCTACTGGCATATTACTTGTATTTGCTACTAGAACCGTTCTTTCCATAAGCGGTCTGCCGGATCTTGGGTCGATCAAATGAGGGAATTCAACAAGCACCTCGGTCATCTCGTTACCTCGTTCGCCGCAACCGATGTAAACTACGACCTTTGAGTCGGCCCACTTGGCTATCTGATGCAACGTCACTGTTTTTCCAGTCCCAAAACCGCCAGGAATAGCACCTGTTCCGCCTTTTGCTATGGGAAAATATGTATCGATGATTCTCTGGCCGGTTATAAGGGGAACTGATGGATCATATCTTTCAGCATAGGGACGTGGCTTTCTGACAGGCCATTTGTGATACATTTTTAATTCTAGCCTGTTCCCATTATTCTCTGTAATCGCCACTATTTGGTCGATGTTGAAGTTATTTTCCTTTGCTGCTTCGACGATTTTACCCCCTGGATGATTAGGGGGAGCAAGAATGCTGTGAGTCAAAAGTGGAGTCTCTTCGACAAAACCTAGAACCGAACCTGCTCCTATTTCATCTCCAACCTTTACGGCCGGCAAAAACTTATACTTCTTTTTTAAATCAACCGGAGTGGTGGCGACTCCCCTTCCAATAAAAGAGCCAGACTTTTGCGCTATTTCGTCAAGAGGCCTCTGAATACCATCGTAAATTTTTCCTATGACTCCGGGGCCTAGCAGTACAGATAGCGGTTGACCAGTGCCTTTTACAGGCTCGCCAGGTTTTAATCCGGATGTGGATTCGTAAACTTGGATAAATGCAACATCACCTGTTACCCGAATTACCTCCCCGATTAATTTCGTGCTACCTACTTCTACGGTTTCATACATCTTGGCTGATGACATACCGTCAGCTTTTACAGCAGGACCACTCACCCAGACAATTTTACCTTTGGCTTCCATCGGTTACTTATCTCCTCTTAATGTTTGGACTATTGCTTTCCTTATTAAAGGTTTGAGCCTTTCCGCTCGGGAGTCAAGAGTACTATCGTACATCAAGGAGCCGTCGGCGGATCTTGCTCTCAAGCCGCCGATAATAGTTATAGGCTTATCTGACAGAGATAGTTTGACTTTTCTTGATTTTTTACCGATTGCTTCTGAGACCAATTTTAGATCTTTCTCACTACACTCGATGATAATTTCTTGCGAGCTTATGGCTGTACTGCAGTCTTCGATCATTTCATTTATCATGACTTTGTAGTCCTTGTCTCTTGGCAAGTCACGCAACCTTTCTTTTGCTTTTTCAAAATAGTCATCGACAGCGCTTTCGATTAGTAAAAGCTCCTCGTTTCTAGAGGTAATACGTTTCGAGCCTAAAATCTGCCTTTTGAGATTTTCTGCCTGTTTTTTTGAGCTTTGTATAATCTGGTCGTACTCTGATCGAAGTGTGCTTCGGGAGGATTCAAGGTTCGAAAGGGCTTCAGAATGAGCAGAATCGATCCGAACTATGAACTCTTCTTGCCGCTGCGTCAGAACCTTGTTGACTGTTCTTTCCAACTCAGGACTTCTGTTCATTTGGGATTGTATTGCTCTTGTTCCGTGGGGATTTTAACCTTTTGTTGCTTGGACCCGAGAAAGATCGAAATTTCTAAATCATATTTTTGATTTTATTGTTAATTTTCTGTGCCAGCGTATTAAGCCGACTAATGTGTTTGCCTTCCCAATAAGCCTTATCGCAGTCAGAACATTGAAAAAACCTGCTGTGGATTTTTAATATACTTCCCGGCAGACTTCCCTTGACGTCTGTGGATGTCCTCACTTTTAGGATTCCATTGCAGAGCGAACACCGAGCAGTTCTAGCATTGAACGATATGCAGTGTATCTTGTACTTTAGTAGAGTATAAGCGATATTTTCTGTCTCGTCCTGCTTCTCTAGCAGGATGCCCTGGATGCCGCTCTTTACTACGCGTTTAAACAATTCCTTATCACGAGTTAGCAGTATCCTTTTTTCTCTTAACGCGGTTTGCAAAACACAACTGTCTGATGTGTCCTTTATGTAAAGCGTATCATATCCAAAGATCCTAAGCTTCCGAGCTATGTCTCCTAACATTGCATCAGCCAAAAATGACGGCAAAATGGCTCAACCTTGTACTTCTGCTCTACATTCCTCACAAGTGAAGCTGCCGCTCTCAAACTGCAAAAGATCTGACCATTCGCCACAATCATCGCAGTAACCAGAAACGTTGCCTGTTCCCCTACCTATTTCACCTCTTAGGAGAGATGCCTTTTCCGAAATGACATCTACCAGATCGGGTGTAACTGAGATAACATCTGATGCCGAGATTATGCCTACCAGTTTGCTCTTATAGACGACTCCTAAACGTTTTATATTGTGCTTACGGAGCAAACGAGCAGCCTCTGTTACCCCTTCTTCTCCCTCTATTGTATGGAGTTGTTGCATTATTTCTGAAGCTTTCAGCGCACTTGGTTTGATAT
This sequence comes from Thermoproteota archaeon, assembly GCA_030861915.1. Lineage (GTDB taxonomy): Archaea > Thermoproteota > Nitrososphaeria > Nitrososphaerales > Nitrososphaeraceae > TH5893. The sequence goes on along the minus strand of JALZES010000048.1, from coordinate 6,153 downwards.
CCCTTGCAACTGCGCTTGAAACAATGTCCCAGTCCGTGACGACACCAACAGGCACATCTTTTTCTATGATGATAATGCTCCCTATTTTGTGCTCCTTCATCCTCAATGCAACATCTACAATAGTATTATCCGGAGAAGCAGAAATTACGGGACTGTTCATTATATCTCTAACAAGTACCCTAGTCGGCATACTAGCGTCACGGTGACCTTTGGCTGGGCTATTTACCACAATGCTAGATCGGGACAAATCCTTTAATTACTTTGCTCGAGGCCTTCACTTTTTTCGTATCTCAGCAAGTTCGGTCTTTTGCTTGTGCTCTCTCGAGACAGAGATACTATCTTGCTTTGTCCGTTAGGGAGAGTCCTTATAAATTCGTCTGCGTTTGTTGATTGGATAAACGATAAAAGTGCCTGCTTTTGCCGATCACTATCAGAGTCCAGGGAAGACAAGAACTCATTTCTAATTTTTTTAGCAACGTTCATCGGATCAAGGCCTCCCGGTAATAAATCAGCACAGACCAAGGATTTGTCTCTTATTGCTTGACCAGGTCCACAACAAAGGAAGAAACTACCATTCTGTTCAGTAATGCCTATTGCTAGTTGAATGTGAATTCCTTTTATATAATTTCGCTTACCCTCAATAACAAAAGAACCTTTGGGTAAGAATTGGCCAGTAGGAGCTCCTTTTTTTACTTGGTTGGCCATTACCCAGTACCCGTCGCCACTAGACAAGCCATCTTTCCAAGCCCTGCTAAAGGACACTGTAGCCTGGCTGACCTCCAGTAAGCTTTGGCCAATGTTATCTATTGAGGTGCTGTCCATTGAGTTAGCATTCTTTAGGACGAAGAATGGTGAACCGTGTATTTCGGCGTGAAAAACCAGATCATGTTCATCCAAATGCTTTCGAATAATGGCTGAATTAGAGGAGGCATCTCTACCCCCTATTGCCAATAGGCCGTCGCTTGTGGTAAACCATCTATAACGCTCGTACCATTCTTTGCTCCGAACACGCTGAATGGTACCGCCCTTAGCTTCGATCGAACCGGCTTCCTTTTTAAGCTTGTTTATACGTTCCGTTAGCTTTGCCTTAGACTGTTCAATGGAGGATAATCCTCTTTCCATTTCTTTTGCCCGTTGAAACAACATAGAGGACACTTTAGCGGGATTTTGCTGCAGCTCGAGACTCTCGCCGGCCACCTCTAGATATTTAATGCCTTTGGCGCTGAAAATGTTTACCGATTTTTCTTCGATTAGTTTGTTGAAAGCACTGTTGACCATAAGATCTGGCCCTTCATAAGGCATTGACATTAACTCACTAGCAATTTTTCGAATGGTGTGGGCTTTGGAAATCACCCGTTCTTTAGCCTTGTCTTGTTCAGCGATATCGTGAAATAGTGCAGTAACTCTTCTGTCTATATGGGTAGTTTTTAACTTCTGCCCTAGGTTTATCAACTTATGGCTTAGGACTTGGTCTACCCCGTCCATATACTCGGTAACCTGCCTTGTAGGAGAAGCAGCAGTTACGGCCTCTATTGGCACAGGGAGGGCTTCGATAGGATGTCCATTTTCTTCCAGTATAACTACTGGATTATGTTTGCGGACTGTGGTTATTTCTTTGACTATGGATTCTGTATTCCAGTGAATTCTTTTGATTTCATCTCCCGTCAAATCCCCCACATTTTCTGCCATAAGGCTAGATCTGTGCATAATTTCCTCGACGAATTTTCTTGGCAGAGATGTAATTCTACCAACCCACTTAACGACGGGAAGACTGGATAATTCAACATTGTTTCTTGAATTAACAAATTCATCCGTGGATAAGCTAAATACATCCGTTCCCCTGCGCGGGGGCAGCTTATAAAAGGTTCCAACCCTTAATGTTCTATGCTTTACCTCTATTGGTCTGAGAATGGCCAGGATACTCATATTTTCGTCGCATAAAATCAGGTTGCCCTCTGCAAACAATTCAACAACAAGTACTCTTAGGCTGTTTGTTGGATGGTTAAAACTAAAGATGGCTATCCTCTCGCTTCCTGGTTGATGGATTGCCTCTATTTTTGATCTTTCCAAATTTGTCTTAATTATTTCCCCAAGGTCGTTATGCTCGAGTGGCTTAAACTTTAGTCTTGTAATCCAAATACCCATGGTTGCAATCATAAGCATGATGTCTGGTTCAGTTGTATGGTGCAACTTAAAGAGGAACGAGTTTCCGGTTATAGGGGTGATTGCGCTCACATAGTATCCTCGTGTAACCTTTGCTTTAATTTCATTAATGAGGAAACTCAGTTCGACGCCTGAAAGCTCCATGAGATCTGGAAGCATGACTCACTAATATTAATCACAACGGCTAGTCTTGAGGGGACCGCAAGGAATTAAACAGGGCATATGGCACTGAAGCCTATCTAATTGGAAACACTTGACAGAGTTTTTTACGTCAGGGCAATCACTGGTTTAATTGCTGGAGTAATCGTTGGCCTAGTCATAGGTCCAGGCACCAACCAAGCCACTGCTGTAGGAATCACTCTTGTAATTTCAATGGTTTTTTACATAATCTCATATGCTGCGGCCAGGAGAATATCTGGTAGCATTCCCAAAAAAGAACGAAGAAAAGTGGCAACCAGCGGGATTTTTCCGTTCATATTTTTGTTGCTGATGTTTATGATTGTCACGTACACGATGTTACATCAAAATATCGCAAGTTAAATATGACTGATGAGTAGTTTCATTCATTGTTTTGGGACTGTCGAACACCTGGTATTCCGGATGAACTTTTCGAAACGGATCCAGATGTTCCCATAACTAAGGAGGAAATACGTGCTATCGTACTTGGTAAATTGAGACTGAAGGAAGGATTCGCTGCCATCGACATAGGTTGTGGAAGTGGAAGCATCACAGTTGAACTCTGCCTCCAGACAAGAAGCAATAACATTTATGCTATAGATTTTAATAAAAAGGCAATTGAGTTGACAGCCAGAAATCTTAACAAGTTCGGGGTGGAGGCAAATATGATAACTGCTAAAGCAGAAGATGTATTGCCCGCTCTCCCTCGCGTTGAAGCAATCATGATCGGAGGCTCTTGGGGGAACATCTATCGAATTCTGACTTTGGCTACCGACAAATTAGTTAAAGGTGGTAGAATAGTGGTCGATACAATCCTCATCGAAACGCTATATAAGACGATTGGCGCCCTGAAGAGATCCAGACTATGCGGAATCGACATCACACAAGTAACTCTTGCCAAGAGCCGTCAGGTGAGTACAGGAACTATGATGCTTGCGAGGAATACTGTTACGGTGATATCTGCTACCAAGCCCTAAGTATATTTCACAGTCTCGGCAGATACTTCGATTTAAATAGTTGAAACATCGAGGTCATCCAAATGGAAATTGTGTGCATCGGGTGCGGCCCGGGTGACCCTGATCTTGTCACCGTCAAAGCCGCAACCTTCTTGAAAAATGCTGACACGATATTTGCTCCAACTTCACGGGAAGGAAGGCCGAGCATAGCCTTGTCAATCGTTCGGAAATATCTGAGTGCATCTGTAGAGATTGTGGACTTGATCTTTCCCATGGTCAAGGATAAGGAAAAATTAGAAAGATATTGGAGGATGAATACAGACCAAATGGCAAGAGCAGCTGAAAGCGGCAAGAAGGTAATATACCTGACGGTTGGTGATCCCTCGTTATACAGCACGTGGATATATATTCAAAGGGAGATAATCTCAAGATATCCTCAAATTCACTTCAAAATTGTTCCTGGAGTACCGTCCATATTTGCTTTCGCAGCTCAGGCTAAGATTAGCCTTGTGGAAGGAGACGAAACGCTTGGCATAATTCCTGCGTGTTATGACCTTGACAAGATAAAACGTACTGCTTCATCTTGTGATACACTCGTTTTCCTTAAGGATGGCAGGTATTTCAGAGACGTCATCAAGATGCTAGGAGATGCCGGATTTGCAGACGAATCCGTTATAACTATCGCCCAAGATGTTTCGGCAGGGGAAGAAATATTGAAGAGACATAGTCTAAAGGATTTGCAGCAGAATAGAGAGATGACTGAAAAATATTTCTCGCTTATGGTGGCAAAAAGAAAAGATGGTAGATAGCAACACAGTATACTTTGTGGGTTGCGGTCCAGGCGACCCGGAACTAATCACGCTAAAGGCAATGAATTTAATGCAGAATGCCGACGTTATTGTGTATTCTGGATCTCTGGTTAATCCGAGGATTTTAGAGTATGCTAAGAAGAATGCTGTGCTCTATGATGCTTCTCTTATCGACAGGCAAGAAATAGGCCGAATACTATCTGAATCAACTAAAAAGGGCAAGCTCTCGATCCGTTTGCACGACGGTGATCCCGGTATATTTAGCACAATTAGGGAGCAGATTGACAGATTAGAAGACGACGGTCTAAAATGCAAAGTTGTCCCGGGTGTTACCTCATTGCTGGCGGCCGCGGCCGAAATGAATCTAGAGCTCACACTCCCCGGGATTACTCAAACATTAATTATAACACGAGCTGAACTACGAACCCCTGTGCCCGCCGGAGAAAAAATTTCTGATCTTTCGAAACACCGAGGTACGCTCGTTTTTTATCTTAGCGTTCACTTGATAGAAAGTATTACAAATGAACTACTGGAAGCCAATGCTTATAGTAAGGACACTCCTGCTGCAGTGGTTTATAGGGCTGGTTGGGAAAACCAGATGGTAATCAAGGGAACCCTAGAAAATATCACTAGAAAAGTAAAGCAGGCTAGGGTCATCAAGACCGCATTGATTATTGTGGGGGATGTCCTGGCGCCAAGAAAGTATGAATATTCTAAGGTTTACGACGAGGCTTTTACCCATGGCTTTAGAAGAGGAATATGATCTGACAGATCATTCATGCCGAGCCCGACGCAAGTCAAGTCTTCTAATTGCAGTGTAACCTCGCGGCTCGGCTACGTCTTAGTATTCAAAATCTGTTTATGACAATTCGAAGACCGCGAAAGCTCTCGGTGGCTTCCAGCGCATCTTCTATGTCGGACAGGGAATAGTAATGACTTATAACCTCCGATAGAGCTATCCGATTATCGGTGACTAATTTGATCGCCTGCCGCATCGAATCTGGTGTAGCGCTAAAATTGCCTATTACAGAGATTTGGTTGTAGTGAAGCAAGTTGGCATCCAGAGCAAACGAAGCGTCCTTTGGCATGCCGGCAAATAAACTGATCTGTGCGTTTTTGCTTGCTATCTTTGTGGCCAGTGTCAAAGCGCTAGGATTGCTAGCGGCGACTATAATTGTATTAGCACCTATTCCATTTGTGAGATCAGATACAACCCTCGCGGTCAGTTCTGGGTTGTCATTTACTTGGAGCACAGCATCAGCTCCCATAGACTTGGCTGCTTTCATGCGAGAGTCGATTCTTCCCACAACAATTGTTCTAGCTCCTATTAGGCCAAAAAGCCTTAAATGAATTAAACCGATAGGACCGTCTCCTATAATACAAACTGTATGATCTTTGTCAATGTTCCTCATATCTAGGCGAGAGAGTCCGTTGATACAGCACGAGAGAGGTTCAATCAGAGACGCTTCTTCGTCTCTCATTGTGTTGGGAACGGGGACAATCCCGCCGACCTGCAAGGTCGTATCGGGTATTTGCACATATTCAGCAAAGCCTCCGTTAACACTGGAGCCAATTTCTCTCAACATTTTACATAGGTTAAACATTCCGCTCGAACAATAGGTGCAACTCAGACAAGGGATAAGGGGCGAAATGGCTACCCTTGTGCCCGCGTGTATCAAGTTCTCATCAGGCAATCGCAAGTCGTCAACTGTCTCAGCGCATATTTCGTGTCCGAGAACAATCGGAGGGGTAACTTTATCGTGGCCATTCCTGAATACTCTGACATCGTATCCGCAAATCGCGCACGCTCTAACGCGCAGTAGAGGGATTTTGGTATTCTGCTTATGGCTGGTCAGTGTCACTTGTCTCATAGAAATTCTGTTCGGTCCGAAAAATACGGCTGCATTCATCCTCTTTTGGGTGGTAGACGACAACAAATGACTGCTTAAGTGAATGGAGATTGATAATAATAAAAAGCATACGCGCAAGTTTTAAACGTGTGGTTGACGAGGGCGAGGTAAACGGTCTCCTACCGGTGACTTCTGGTC
>JALZES010000028.1 GCA_030861915.1 Thermoproteota archaeon | reverse complement strand
GGACTCATGACGGCAGACCCTAGAATCGTTAAGGATGCCCAGGTGCTTAGCGAGGTATCCTTTAGTGAGGCAATGGAAATGGCATTATTCGGTGCAAAATATATGCACCCGCTTACACTTGAGCCTGTTATAGAGACTGGAATTCCAATCAGAATCCGCAATATAAAAGATCTTTCAAAGTTTGGAACAATGATTTTGCAGAATCCTGATGACCGATCGAAAAGAATTGTGAAGTCGGTCAGCGCGATAAGACAGACTGGCCTAATAGACGTAGGTGGCACGGCAATGGCAGGTGCCCCGGGAACGGCTGCCAAGATCTTCGATGCTTTAGCAAAAAGAGATATAAACATAATTATGATTTCTCAGAGTCCTTCGGAGTCCAGTATATCGATGGTACTGAGAAAAAATGATATTGAAAAGGCAGTAAGCATTTTAGAGCTGAGCTTGTTGGGCAGAATAATAAAGAAAGTCGAAGTTAACAGCAACGTGTCAGTCATTGCGGTCGTAGGCTCGGGAATGCGCGGGATACAAGGAGTGGCCGCAAGGATTTTTGGCGCTGTAGCCCGGGAGAAAGTAAATGTGATAATGATTGCACAGGGCTCGTCTCAACTTAACCTTGCTTTCGTAGTCAGTGACGATGACTGCGAGACCGCGATTCAGGCACTTCACAAGGAATTCCAGCTCGGACAGCATGATCCTGAGATTCACCGAAAACACACCTAACCAAAGAATAGGAAGCATTTGAATGAGAGTGCCCTAGGGAGCATTGCATCATCCAGCTGAAACGCATCAAGTGGTGGGGGGTTCTTTGGGTTGATCCCAGGATGCAGGAATCAAGAGAGTGTGGATCCTAGCCGTAGTCCTCCCATAAGCAGGCCGTTTGCTTCTTGTCATTGTCATCACTGACTAAGATGGTCTTGGAAAATTGTTCTGAGATGGAAAGGAAGGAAAAAGATAAATTGCATCATCTCATGCTTTGAAAATTAAATGGGAAAGGAGAACGGGAAATTATATGTGGTTGGGCTAGGCCCCGGGCATCATGATCATATGACATTCAGAGCAAAGCAAGCAATAGAAGAAAGCAATGTGATCATCGGCTACGATACTTATGTTTCCTTAATTGATGACATTATCAGCGGAAAAGAGGTATACAGATATCCTATGACTCAAGAAGTAGATAGAGCAAATCAAGCCATAGAGTTCGCGGAAAACGGCAAGATTGTCTCTCTGGTTTCTTCGGGTGATCCCGGCATTTACGGGATGATAGGTCTGATTTACGAGATTCTGGCAGAAAAAGATTGGAACAAGCAAGTCGGCATCAATGTTGAATGTATACCTGGGGTATCTTCCCTTAATTCCTGTGCCGCTCTGATAGGTTCTCCATTGATGACGGATTTTGCAGTTGTAAGCATGAGCGATCTTCTCGTACCTTGGAATATAATTACAAAGCGCGTTGAGGCTGCGGCACAAGGTGACTACGTTACTGTTATCTATAATCCGTCAAGTAAAAAACGTGTACATCAACTGAGCGACACCCGCGATATTTTCCTTAAGTTCCGAAAACCGGACACCCCGGTTGCAATAGTTAAGGGAGCTTATAGGGAAAGCCAGTCAATTGTTATGACAACACTGGACAAGATGCTTGAATATCCTGATATGCTTGGGATGATTACTACAGTAATAGTAGGGAATTCCTCAACCTTTAACTTTAAGGGAATGATGATAAATCCTCGAGGATACCGATCTAAATATCAACTTGTGAAGGAGGCATCTTCAGTGACTGCTCAGCTATGATACTAATTAAAGGAACACTATCTAATTGTAGTTATATAGATCAGGGTCACGGGAGAATGACCAGCAGGCCATCATAGCGTTGGAGATTCCTAACCTCTTTGCGTAGCCATTGTCTGTCCAGCATGACAAGCAATAAAGATTGGCTCTCGAACCAACAAATTGTGGATTTTATCATTTCGTTACACCTTGACTTGGTGGCAGATAAAGCACTGTTGTTGATGTGAAACCTATCTGGACATATCTAACTGAAGAGAATAGGCTCCTTGCCCTTGAAGTGTCTTCGAATCGGATCAACTATTTTATTGATATAGTAAGCTGTGGCCCTTTTCAGATCTGCCGGATGAAGTTTTTTCTCGAAAAAGTTATGTTCGAGATCGCTATAGCTATAGTACGTCATATTTCCTCCCCACTTTGGCGGTCGTTCTACAACGAATTCCGAATATTGATGAAATACGATGTATCTGACTAATTCAAGTACAGGATTTCCATTAACTGTTCCAGGAGGGCAATATGCTTTCATTACCTTTTCTGCAATTTTATTTTCGTCGTCGTGGATTAGGATCCCATTGTCCGGGCTGCTTTTGCTCATTTTGCTACTGAATTTTGTATTTTGTTCTATCTCAGCAGATGGATGCGTTGCCGCAGGTTCGGCCAGTCCAGGGAGCAGGTGATGGTGTACGGATATGGGCACCTTCCAACCCAGCTTCGGAAAAATTTCGCGCGCAAGCATGTGTACCTTGCGTTGGTCCATACCAGCATGTACTATATCCAAATCCATCTCCTTAATATCAACGCACTGCATTGGCGGATAAAGAAGCTTGGAAAAGTCCAGATTATCTTTCTCGGATCTCCCCATGATAGTCACGGAGCGAATTATCCTAGAGAGTGTTATGTGCTTACTGAACTGGACCAAGCGTTTCCAGTACTCTGTGTCGTTACTATACAGTTCACTCCCCGTCCTGATGCGAACCCCTGGACAGAAAAACCTGAATGCTTCAGAGTAATAATCAGAGACCTCACCTATTTTGGGCCAATTACCTCCCAGCTTATCGTTGATGTAAGTATGCCAATCAGCTAAAAAGACAGTGCTATCAACTTGAGCCTTCAGAAAATCGTTTATTTTGAATCCGGTGAGGACTAGGCTTCCCAAATGCAAGAGGCCTGAGATTTCTATACCTATGTAGTGCCTAGGCGCCCTGGTTTCTTTCAGCAGAGAAATGAGTTCGTCCTTCACTACAATCTCCTCAGTTGGCTCTCTGCAAATTAGATCCAGTCTTCGCTCTAAGTCCATTGGCAGCAGCACATGGGCTTACAAGTAACCCATATTAGGTTTACTTTTTTGATAGCGAAGCTTCTAGATAGAGAACGGATTCGTAAATACGACTTCACTTGATCAAAGCTGGTTTAATTTTTTTGTCAGAAAACTGACGGTAGCGTTTGATATCATCCCTGTAAAAAGTTAAATGGAGACTAGGATTCAATTAGGATCGTTTTGAAGCCAAAGCAGGGTATCGAAGTAACATCAACTCAGTTAGAGAATATTGCCTCGGCAACAGCCAGCTCACCAAGCAGAAACATCAGCAAGATAAGATACGACAAGAAGGCAGAATCTGAGTTCTTCGTTGACAATTCAGCGCTTGCCGGATTCACAGGAGAGCGAATCTTGTATATGGCAGTCAGAGAATTAATTGAGAATTCTCTTGATTCTTGTGAAGCCAACCATATTTTGCCGCACATTAGTCTATCTTTGAAAACCATCGACTCATCAAATGACCTTTGGCTTATTTCATGTGAAGACAATGGTATTGGAATTCCACCAGACAAAGTTCCGGTTGCTGTGTGCTCTTTTTTGACCTCAGGTAAGTATGTGGAAAAACAGCAGAGAGGTCTTTTCGGAGTAGGTCTCAAGATGATAGCGGCTTTTTCTACGAAAGACACTGACCATCCTCTTAGAGTCTGGAGCAAGCCACAAGAGGATAAAACCGAGTATTATTTTGATCTTAGAACCGATATTAATACAAACAAACCTATAATCATGACTAAAAAAGTATTGAGGCCTCCGGATGGTCAGATAAGTCATTCTTCCGGCTTTAGAATTGATGCCGTACTGCGTGCTAAACTGTCTCCCATCACCAAGAGCCGGATTTACGAATATATCAGCCAAACCAGCGTGGTCAATCCATATTCTGTGTTGACCTTTGAGACCGACGATGGTAGAGTTGTATTTGACAGAAGGACAAATGCAATCCCGGAGCCCGCCAAGGAGGTATTACCTCATCCTTCTGATATGGATCTAAAGACCCTCAAGAAAGCAATTATGAATTATATGAATCAAAAAACAACTATCCATGGCCTTCTATGTACAGCCTTCCAAAAAATTTCCGGTGAAAAAGCAAAGGAAATCATAAAAAATGCAGAGGTAGACCTTAAGTCTGCAAACCAATACACCGAACATGAACTGATCAAGATAGTCAATGTTTGCAAACACACGAAATTTCAAAGTCCGAACACGGACCACCTCAGTCCGATTGGTGAACAAATATTGACGGCGGGAATGACCTCTGAATACACTATAGCAATTAATAAGGATGCCCATAGCTCAAATGCACAAGAGCATCCGCATCTGGCCGTCAAGGTCTTGAGGCCAACTCTCACGGCATATTCTTCAAGAACATGCGTTATCAACAATAGACCCACAATAGTAGAATGTGGAATTGCCTACGGCGGGGATATCTCCTCGTTTAAGCTATACAGATTTGCAAATAAAATTCCTTTGCTTTATGACGAAGGTTCAGACGTGGCAAGAGAGGCTGTCTCTGAAGTTGAAATAAACAAGATGGGAATATCTAAAAAAGAGGTAAAAGAGCAATTTGCCAGCGCTGACTCAAAATCTGATAGAGCAGTCGAGATGCTTCCTATTCATATTTTTTTCCACATATGCTCTACTAAAATTCCATACAAAACGGCAGGCAAAGAGAGCATTGCAGCAGAAGGAGATTTAAAAAAATATATGAAATCGTGCTTGGCAGACCTCTACAGAAAGGTAAGTGCTCAAATACGAAAAGAGCTTCGTATCAAGGAGGCCGAAAGTCGACTTCGTCTTTACCGTCATTACATCCCTTTCATTATTGAAGCCATTTCGGAATCAATCGATATTGATGCAAAAAGGCTCTATGAGGTATTCAATATCTTAGCTGAAACGCACGTAAGAGGTGTTGGACCTAGCCTTAAACCGACCTTCAAGAAGGACAAAATAACCGAAGATAGGGTACAGCAAGAAGTCGGAAAAAATATGCAAATATCCTCAAAGTCGTCGAATGATGTCACGGGACCAAATACATCGAGAGATGAAGACAAATACTTACGTTCCAGCCCCTTAGCTTTTCGCTCCAAAGAAAAAAGGACTAGTCAACCTTCTATCAGAATGAGGGATTTGAAAGAGTTAGAAGATAAGAGAAAAGTTAAGAATAAGAGAAAAAAAAAGACAGAACCTCCTAGGCAGATCACTTTAGATAAATTTGGCAAGACAAGGGCAGCCAAGCAAATACAGGGAGATTGAGATCTTGCCTGCCAAGGACGAACGTCATCTTGAAGTTATCAAAAAAATTAAAATAGTTATGAAAGATATTAGCAAAAATATTTTGGTTGAGAGAATGCCTGTACTAGATGTTCCCAAGATAGGGTACGATAATACCATCTGGTCTGATCAGAAAAGAATGTTGATTATAGGCAATAAAAAAGTCCAAATAAGTCCTGATAGTATCAAAAAAATCCCAACTTTCTCACAATATCTCGTCATGGCTAACGCCGTAAGAAAGTTGCTTGATGAAGAAATGGAAAGCACAATAAGAGGCATGTACTACGCTACACTGAGTACTGTCGGAGACGACAAGTTTAAACAAAAATTTTGGAATAGCCAGGAAAACTCTGACGACGCAATCAAGGCTGTTGAACTATTAACGGGGGTTCCTAGGGAAGAATTCTCCGTAACGTCTAAGCCCAAGGGGATGATTTCGGGCCCCATAACGTTGCGCGTCGGGGGTGATGTTATAGACTGCAGCCTAGGAAGCAGGGCAACATCACAGTTGATTCCGACCAATATTCGAGACGTTGAAATAGTTGACGTCAGGGCGAACTTTATCATGGTCGTGGAGAAGGATACTGTTCTCAATAATATTCGCAAGTCTGGATTTATTCAGAAATACAATGCAATACTCTTGACCGGCTCCGGCGAACCAGACAGAGCCACAAGGATGATGGTAAAGACCTTAAATGAAGTTTGGAAGAAACCAGTAGTAATATTTGCTGACGCTGATCCCTGGGGTCTGGGTATTGCGTTGCGTTACAAAATTGGCAGCGAATCCCTTAGTTACGATAGTGATAGACTCGTTACTCCCGATGCAAAGGTGCTGGGAATGATGTTTTCTGATATCTACGAGTACAATATTCCTGAGGTCGCTCGACTGCCTGCCACCGACGAAGACCTATCTAGGGCAAGCGATATGAAAAGGAAGCCATGGTTAAGTGACAAACAATGGCAAAAAGAGTTGTCGTTATTTCTACAAAGAAAAGAGAAATGTGAGCTAGATGCATTCTTTAAACACGGGTTTAAGTACCTCGCTGAAACGTACATTCCTCGAAAGCTACGGGAAGTAGGTCTTCTCTGATTGGTTCACTTTAGGCTAAAATGATTTATTTAGTTACTGGATGTCGTGGTCGTAGCTGAGGTTGCTGATACTTCTTCATTGGATTTGTCTGAGACTGCGGAAGGTAGCGGCTGAATTCGCTCAGGTCCATGACAAGACCATAATAATCTTTTATATTATCTATCGTGGACTCGTAATGCTTCCTACTATTTGATACGGTTGCGTCAGTTATCAGGACAACGTCATATCCTAAATTGAATGCATCACGAAGCGAAGTTTCTACGCAGATCGAAGTATCTATTCCAGAAAAGATCAATGTGTCTATCCCGAGGCTTGACAGCCACACCTTTATCTCCGTGTCATGGAATGCAGAGTCTCTTCTCTTTATGACTACATGATCGCCCGGTTCGGGAGCAACTTCTGCCACTATATCTGCGTCCCAAGTTCCCCTGACACATATCGGCTTTTTCATGATTCTTTCCTCTCTTGACTTTGGTAAAATCTTATGTGTTCTTGTGAGAAGATCAATTCCCGATGATTCCCTTACTGCCTGAGTGTAGAAGACAGGAATCGAATTCTCCCTGCACAAATCCAGAAGCTCCCTAATTTTTGGAATGACTTGACGGTAGTTGCTTGTATCCATCCCAAGCAGGTCATATGAGCCACCCTTACTTACAAAGCCGTTTTGAACATCTACAACCAAAAGAGCAGGATTAACATTGTAATTCTTCAGCTTCATACGGTAGAGCATCTTGGTCAACCAAATTTATAGCATTAGCTGAACTATCTTACTGATATGTACTCCTGCCCACATACGCCGCTGTTGAAGCGAATTACAAACTCGAAACAAATTTGGCCAACTTATTTGAGCGACATCCAAACGAGATATACGAGAAGCGAGAGACTCAACAATAAATAGCACCACAGACTATGAAAAGTACGAGCTATAGATACAAATGACTGACATAGAAGCGAAATGTCCCAGCTGTGGCAATAGAGCCGTAGTAAATGAAGACATGACAAACGTAAATTGCAGGTCTTGTGGCTTCACTGCTTCTTATGATGACTATTTAGAGATAATGAAATCAAAGGCTCTCCAAATGGCCGACAATCTCCATACGGATTGGGATAAAAATTGATTATACTCAGACAATGCTCCCTCTCAAAAGCCGAAATTTCTTACGTTCTCGTACGCTGAGATACATAAATTAAAACCTAGGTTACAATATCTGATTCCATGCGGGGTTTATTCTTTGCGCTGAACCAACAACCTCTCCCATTCCAAAAAACCATCAAATCCAAAATACGAAATACGTAGCTAGCTTGTATTTATATTGACAAGACAGGATCGCAGAAGTCCGATCCCTACCAGTAACTACCCTTATCCGAGCAGGTCAATTGTGCTCCACAATTAGGGCATCTGAGATGGCAGCTCTGGATATATGTCATATTGTAACCGCATCGAGGACACTCAACTATTTTTTGGTTTGGGTCCGCCGGGAATGCAGCGTTCATATAAAGTCATATTTGCAAAGGATGTATTTATTTTACAATGTCGCAAGATTTAATTAAGAGTCGAAAATTTTGTAAAGAAGTGATTATCGGATATTGGTACATTTCAAGTTAGTCGTATCTGATCTAACTGGAAAAAGCGCTTCGAAAGAGATCAAGGACATCTCAGCACAACCACTGCTAGGCTCAAGGATAGGAGATGTTTTGGATTCCTCTATCATCGGTGTAGGCGCAGGTAAAATGAAAATAACAGGCGGCAGCGACAAGTCTGGGACCCCCATGCGTGCTGACGTACATGGGGGCGTGAAAAAGTATGTGTTGCTTTCTAGAGGAGTTGGAATGAAAAATCCCTTGGAAGGGGCAAGAGTAAGGAAACTGGTGAGAGGGAATTTAGTTACAGATGAAATATACCAGCTGAACTGTTTGTTGGTGGAAGGAGAGTTAGCCCATGACCAGCCAAGTAAAGAAGAGGAAAAATCTACCAATGTCTAATGGACCTTCGTAGGTAAAATCGGCTCCAGGATCGAATGAGCAAAGAAAAGACGCAACTGCGACAGTTCCTTTTAGGAAAACAAAAATTAATTAATTAGATTAATATCTCCCGAGAATTTTATCATTCATTATTGCATTGGAAAGAAACTTTACCTGATTGGTATGTAAAGGAATATGGATACCAACCAAACATAAATATCGGCACCGCCGGTCATGTGGATCATGGCAAGACAACCCTGGTGGAAGCGATTACGGGGGTATGGACTAGTGGTCATAGCGAAGAGCTTAGACGTGGTATTACTATCAAAGTAGGCTACGCCGACGCCGCCTTTTACAAATGTCCCCAATGTCCGAGTCCACTTGGTTATTCAACGACTCCTTCTTGTGCGAACTGTTCTGGAGGAAGTGAGCTCCAACGTGTAGTAAGTTTTGTAGACTCGCCTGGACATGAAAGTTTGATGGCAAATATGCTTTCTGGGGGTGCTTTGATGGACGGAGCTATTCTAGTGGTAGCAGCCAACGAGAAAGTTCCACAGCCGCAGACTAGAGAACACTTGCTTGCCTTGCAGGTACTTGGAATCAGGCAGATCGTAATAGTTCAAAACAAGGTCGACCTCACTGATTCTGAAAAGGCAATAGAAAATTATAACCAAATAAATGAATTTGTAGAAGGAAGTGTTGCTTCAAATGCTCCTATTATTCCTATCTCAGCACAACACAAGTTAAACATTGATGTCCTAATAGAGGCGATCGAAACATCGATTAAAACGCCTCCTAGGTCAACTAACAAGGCAGCAATAATGCATGTACTGAGGTCCTTTGATATAAATAAGCCTGGTTTGCCTTTGGATCGGGTAAAAGGCGGTGTCATTGGCGGGGCTCTCATTCAGGGAGAACTATCAGTAGGCGACGATATTGAAATTAGACCGGGTTTTATGGATGAGAAAAAAAGTAAATACGAATCTATTCGTTCAGTCGTTTCAACCTTAGGTACAGGTGCAGGGCTCGTGCAAAAAGTGAGGCCAGGGGGATTGGTTGCTATTGGCACAAAATTAGATCCAACGTATATTAAGAGTGACTCGTTGATAGGCTCCGTCGTGGGCAAGCCCGACACCCTGCCAGACGATGTTGAAGACATTACTATCGAGGTCCAGCTGTTTGATACAGCAGTTGGTACGCAAGAAATGGTAAAAGTCGAACCTATAAGAACCAAGGAACCTTTGAGATTGAACGTGGGAACAGCAGCCACTCTGGGTACCGTTACAAACTCAAAAGATAACACAATAGAAGCAAAACTGAGGAAGCCATTATGTCTCCTTCCACAGAGCAGAGTAGCCATAAGCAGAAGAATAGCAGACAGATGGAGATTAATTGGTGCAGGTATTTCTTCTTAGCGCAAATCTACAACATTCTCAACCATCCCAACTTGTTCTTTTCCGACATTGCAGAGTCCCATACTCCATCTCCCTAGTATGCATTTCTACAAATAACGAATCAGAGGACTTGAGGTCTTTTCCCAGCTGTAACCATGGAAGCGCATGAGCTGTACAATGGACGTACTGTGCGATACAAGCTTTCTTATGGCGCTGGTTTCAGTGCCTGCCAAGCGACTCGAAAAGGTAGAGATGGAACTTGGGAAACTCTTCTTTTTGGTTCCAGATATTGTGGTTGGTGAGCTTAAGAGACTTGAGACAAGGACAGGACCAAAAAGATCCCGTATTGCTAAGACAGCAATTGAAATTTCGACCTCAAAGTTCCGAATCGTTGAACTGCCAGAATACAAGCAGGTAGATGAAGCAATACTTGAATATACAAAGAATTCAAAATGTGTGGTAGCAACACTAGACAAAAATCTGAAAAATAAACTACTCAATGCCAATACACCAGTTATTACCCTTAGTAATAATAGGCTGATAGTTGTGTATCCAAGAGAATAATATTTTAAATATTATTGAACTCATGATGTAGCATATGCTAGAATATGGAGGTTTAGAGTTGCGATGGACAGGGCACGATGGCTTTCAGATAACCAATAGTAAAATCAAACAAATAATTTACATTGATCCCTTTCAGTTGTCTGGCAACTACAAGGGCAGAAAAGACGCAGACATTGTCCTCATAACACATGACCATTTCGACCATCTGAGCATTGAAGACCTCAAGGATATTGTTAACGCCAACACAAAAATCGTCGCGGCCGACGAATGTTTGGAAAAGCTTCGGGAACTACCAACAGATAAAATTACCACATTAAAGCCGGGGGAAAAAGATTCT
>JALZES010000007.1 GCA_030861915.1 Thermoproteota archaeon | reverse complement strand
CTGCTAAATAATATTTCTCTCTAATATAGCTTCACTCACGTTAAATGGAATGTTCGGTACAAACCAAACAATGAAAAACAGGAGCCGCTACGAAGTCATTGCTGCCATTCTCAAATCGGCTGGAAGAGATGAAACTCGTACAAAAATTATGTATAAAGCTATGCTAAGTAACGATCAGTGTAAGTTATATCTTGACTCCCTTTTGGGCAGCGGCCTAATCGAGGGCTCCAGTTCGGGAAATAAAGTGGTATACAGAATTACCCAAAAGGGCAGTAAATTCCTGTCTTACTACGATCAAATGCGACTCCTACTACCTGTTGTTGTGGAGGAGAGCCACGAGGGCGGTCTTTACCACCCGAGTGCGCAAACTGACTAGACCAATGGCAGGAGATGCGCTACAGGCAACCCAAGTAATCTCTCGAATTCTATCGCTAAGATAGGAGATACAGGATACAGCGTTCTTAAAATTAATGTACCGTTAATCACGATAATCTTCAAAGATATGTCGCTAATCTCCGAGGACCACGCAAAAGATTCATTTTTCCTAGCGACCATTATCGATAGGTCTGAATTTTCTCTTGCGAAGCGTAGATATTCCGTCTTATCATGTGGGTCTAGCCTTTGTAGGCGACCTAGCGACATAATACTAAGTATGAGTCTATTCGGGTTGCATCGCTGTTCCTTGCTAATATTTTCCTTCAAGTAGCGTAGGAGATTTTCTTTGTGGTTTTTATCAGCACCAGAGAAAGAGGCTTGAGCCAAGCCCTTCTCCGAAGGTCCTACCCAAATGAATTTACCTGACCATGTATTCGCAATTGACAAGTACGATCTCTGAAACTTGTTAGCACTAATTGAACCAATAGTTTCCGGAGGTTCAAAGAAAACAACATTTCCAAAAACGAGGAATGTATATATTATTCTGAAAAGAAACGCCATGACTGCCTCCATGCTAATATTTGAGTCTACCTATAAGACTACCATTCCCCTCCTGGGGAAACCCCCTCCAAGGTTTAAATCAAGTTCATCGTATCCGCTTTTGATAAGACCATGGTGAAGTATTGTGAACCGCGGATTTTTTTCATTCTTAGTGAACTGAAGGGAACCGGTTGAATCAGGCGCTATCATAAGGTTCTTGGGGTTGTGCGTTTGAAAGCTTCGAAAGCTCCCTTTGTCGAGAGTAAAAAGATACGAAGGCTTGGTTATCCTTATGCCACGCAGTTTGAGAAGCGAGATTTCTCTAATCCTAGCGTTTTCATATTCTACCTGGTCTAATTTTACTGCTCCATCGACCACAAAATCAAGAGAAGTATCAGCCGGGTCTTCGTTTACAAATATTAGCTTCGCTCCTGCTCTCTCTCGCCAGGTTTGTAGCACCCGTTCATTGTTCAGGCGTGCTTCCCTGTCCATAAAAGAAGCTACTGCGTCCCAGCTGTCAATGATAATTAAGGGCGCCTTAACGTCCATGAGTTCGTTGGTGATTCTTTCGAATAAAGATTCAGGTTCGTCCAGCCGAGCATCCTCAAAGTTGATGGGGACATCGGTTTCCATCATCGAGGGTCCTGAAGTTCGTTCTTTTTGGTTCTCCATATATTTTGAAATCCAAGGATACGATATCGATAGTTGTCTTGGTGATACTCGTGTACAAATATAGAAAAAGTTGCTTTTGATATCCAAAGCCTTTAAGATTGTTAAAGAAAGAGTGGTTTTGCCTGTGCCAGCCGCCCCTTTGATTACCAGTGAGTAAGTATCCTTTTTTACAAAATGCATCAGCTCACTAGGTATATTTATTGACTTCTCGGTTCTTTCCTGCCTCGGATATTTACGCATTTACTCATCCCATTAGCATGGGTATAGCGGTAATAAGAGATTTGGATACATAGTGAGAGAATATTGTAAAGGGATAATATAGTTGCCCAGACTATAATTCTACCCACGGGATAAACGCCACATTAACTCAGTCTTCCGGCTCTAATTTTTGTTCCCCGGCTAAAAAATGCTCTTGGGTTCCGATTGCGTCTATCAACCCTTCCGCATAGCCAATGCTGAGGACGGCTAGCTCTGGCTTTCCTGTACGGAGGAACCTGACTGCATCTTCTATATAGTTTTCAGCATTATCAAATATTTCAGTCAGCCTGCTCCGTTCCTTCGGCTTCATCTCGTTCACCAAAGCAGTTCTTAACTTTGCGAGCGCACTCCGAGCCTTCGGAACGTATCTTTCAACCATATTTGCAGATTTGTTTTGGATGAATAAAGTATTATCCCCGGGCTCGTCAATATTTTTCGTAAGGACCATCAACGCATCAATTTCAGCAAAATGAAGAAGTCCTGTCACAATTATGGTGTGCGGTCCCGCCCCGTAATCTCGTTTGATCAAGGATCTAACTTTTCCCGATATCTTGTTCTGATCTTTTAGGCCGACTCTGGATACTATTATAGCGAAAGTCTCCTCGTGACAAGCGCTACTCCTGAGGTCTCTTTCCAATTCTAACAAGGATGAAAGTGCTTTTATTGGATCCAGAAAAAATACCTCCCCACTTCTGTCCTTATATTCGGTTAGAATCATGGTGTGATTGCCCAAAATCAAGTTATCGAATATGGTACTGTAGACGGTTATTGCTGACTGGGGTTCGGATGTTATTGTTACAGTTCTCCCGAACTTGTACATGTGGAGACCGGTCTCGCCAATTAAAGAACTGATGCCTGAGGCACCATGTATTACATTGACCTTGATAGAATTTTTTGCGGCTCTCACAAATAGTTCTGTGTGCGTGGTAGCAATCAAGGGATCTCCGTATGACAGGATTGCTACTTCCGTAAGCTTTGCTTTCTCGAGGATTTCGCGACCGTCCTCCAAAAACCACCTTTGGATAACGATAATGTTGGCACTTCCTCCATTTCCTATAAGGGTATTGAGGTTGCGTAACTCAGTGTCGGAAATTAAACTGGTATACCGTTCCACGTATATAACGTCACAGCTCTTGAGGACTTCCAGAGATTGTAAACTGATGCCTTGAACGCCGTAAATTCCTAGCCCTATGATCCATAACATATTGATTTTATTATCCAGAAAGATTATAATTCTTTGAAGTCACGTCCTCTTCACAGAAGCAGGCGCTGAATCGGAATGATACATAAGACTGGCTAAAGTTAAAACAATTAGTTTCTTATGTAGTACGGTAGTTATTGCTTTTACTGCCACGCAAGTGGTGCAGTCTTGAGGTGTGGAACAGAGCTCTATTGAATATATCTATGCTAGAAATAAATTCTGATATACTTACTCGCTCATCCATGGTATGGGAAGAATGTGGATCTCCAGGCCCGTACGTCACGACAGGAATGTGTAATGCATTTCCAAGTATATTCATGTCGCCTGTTCCGGTTTTTCTCAGAAGCATTGGACGCTTCTTGCAGATGTCAAGAATCGAAAGGTAAAGGGCGCGTACCAAGGGAGAGGCATGGTTGGCTTCGAATGGCTCAGTCATATCCTCTATTCTGTGTGTTGCCCGCACGCCATTTTTTAGCGCCTCGTCTTTGATGACCGATGTTACCAAATCGTATATCTGTTTACTATTGTGCGCGGAAGGTACTCTGATATCTACGGTTATTTTGCATTTTTGTGGAGTTACATTATGACTAGACCCTCCCGCGATCTCTGTAAG
>JALZES010000125.1 GCA_030861915.1 Thermoproteota archaeon | reverse complement strand
CTAGTAGAAGGAGGAGGATATCCAAGCATTTCCAATGGTATAAAATTGCAATTAAAAAAGGTCCAGATGCAAAATAATGGAGAACTAGTTTTGTATTATAAACTATGAAAACTAGTTTATTTGTGCTGATATTTTCATAACTAGTCAGTTCTTTTATTATCTGGTTGACGATATGTCCTCGGTTATTTGATTAATCTTAAAGCGCAGAGCTTCCTTAACCCTAGTATTGTCTACCATATTGAGTGGACCATTACAATTGTTACATTTGAAAAATAATTCTACAGCCGAATCAAATTTGATGCGAGGGCAGTCTTTGTTTCCGCAGTGGTAGAATTCTGAGGATTCTTCATATTCTAACCGTTTTTGTAATCTGTCAAGGATCTTCTTCTTTTGATTATCAATAAAGTTGTCAACCTGATCTTGTTTTGCACGCCATCTGTATACAAACCACCCTTTTTTTTCATCTTTTACTCTTATTCCGGTTATAAGTGCCTTACCGAACATATCATAAAGAACCTTTCTTATAATATTGATTCTTAAACCGGTAGCACTAGCGATTTCTTCATCAGTAGCATCTTCGGTATTTAAGAGAGCGCGTGCAACTTTGAGGTATTCTTCTCCTCCAATTAGGTTGGCAATTTTAACAAAAGAATCCTCATATTTGACGGACGGCATATAATATAATCAGTAATTTTTGGATATATAGTTACCTATGATTCCAGGTGATGGAACTGACTAAAGTAGTGAGCCAAAAAAGTCCTTATCGTTATGTACTAATTCTGTATGAGATCTGGCTATAACCTGCCTTCGATCAATTGAGATAGTTTCTCATTATTTCAATGCTTGCGGCTAGTTGTTACATGGTATCAAAGGCTAAAGAATCGGATTATTTTATGGTAGAATAGCAGGTAGTCAATGGAGACCTAATCTCAGGATATAATCCTTGCAAACAGAATATAACTGTGCTTACTTTAGTTAGAACTCTGGCCATCAATTTCATTAAAGTTAACTTATGTGTCCCTCTAGTATCACCTAAAACTAAATCTACAGGCATATTATATGATTCACTGATATTCATAAAGCTTTGTCTGCTTTCAATAATCATCATTAGTCTGATGGCAATTATGCTAAAAGATAATCCAACCAGAGCTGTAATGGTCATAGAATTAGCCTCACTAGACTCCTACTTGATAAGTGCAGGCTCATTTTACAATTTAACTTCATAAGCTAAAAAAAGTAGATACTATTCCATTCAATGATTAGCTGAAATTGTGTCGATGAAGCATGTAACGATATGGGCTATAATGGAGTAACTTGAGTAAAAACATCGGAAAGTATCATTAACTATTCTAACTTGTTTGAAAAGCAAGATCATAAAAAGGAAGAAATGATATTTCCTCCATAAACTATTTGCTAGTTGAAATGTCTAGGTCAGGGCGCCGATCGGGGCGCCGATCATGGCATGCACAATTTAAAATATGTATTCTATATCTGATGTATCGTTACCGACGCTCTATAATCTATTATTGCGATAACGATTATAATCATCATGCTGCCTGTAAGAGTATCCGCCATTACGGCGTTTGGCTTGACTGTAACTGTTGCTCTCATCTCTTCGATGTCTTGTCCCGCTGCCTCTCCTGTCCCTATTACGATTTTCATAATCACGCCCCTGATATCTCCCACCCAAATAGCGTGGGTACGCATGACGTCGTTGAACTGTAGGAATCTCAATTCCCATTTCGTCGTTAAGCTTTCGAATGGGGTGCTTTGTCTGCCTCAAGATCCTCCCAAAATCATCAATTCTGTCCTGGGAAACCAAGGATATAGCCTTACCTGTTGCTCCAGCTCTTGCAGTTCTACCGATTCTGTGAAAATATATTAGCGGATCCTCAGGGATGTCATAGTTTATAACATGACCTACGGCCGGAACATCAATACCTCGTGCGGCAATATCTGTTGCTACAAGGATGTCTTCGTCGCCCTTCTTGAATCTATACATCGCGTTGTCTCTTTGCCTCTGAGAGAGATCCCCATGTATTGTTACGGCTTTGAATCCCTCTTGCTTCAATTCAGAAGCAAGTCTATGTGTTCTTTGCTTTGTTGCAGCAAAGACAATTGTCTGTTTCTTGTCTCTCATCCTGATAAGGTTACATAAATGCTTGAATTTTTCTTTTTCATACACTACTAGATATGACTGCTCGATTGTATCGAGACTTAATTCCTCTTCGTTTAATCTAACCTCTTCAAACTCTTTCATATACTCCTGCGCAAGTCTTAAAATCTCTGGTGGCATTGTAGCAGAGAATAGGCATGTTTGTCTATCTTCGTTTACATAAAACAAAATGAACTTGATATCGTCAATGAAACCCATATCAAGCATCCTGTCTGCTTCATCTAGGACAACAAACTTTACATTCTCAAGATCAATTGATCCCTGCTTGATATGATCTATCAGCCTTCCAGGCGTTGCAACAAGTATCTGAACTCCCCTTCTCAATTGATCATATTGGATACCAATACTTTGTCCACCGTAGATGGACACCGTTCTTATGCCAGTGTACTTAGCAAACTTATTAATTTCAGCAGTAACTTGTACCGCTAGCTCTCTTGTAGGGACAAGTATCAGAGCCTGTATTGGACCTCTGCGCTTTATCTTGGTCAATATAGGTAGTGCAAAAGCTGCCGTCTTGCCAGTACCTGTGTGTGCCTGTCCTATAACGTCTATACCTTTTAACATTAGGGGTATAGCTTCCTGTTGAATAGGAAAGGGATCCTCGTATCCATTTTCCTTTAGCGCTTTAGTTGTTTCAACATCTATTCCTAGTTCTTGAAATGTCTTGATCAATTTTTTCACTCTGAGTGTAAGCCTACAAAAGGCACGGAAGATATGAAAGTAACGGTATTCGTTCATTTACTTGATTTATCTGCCGCAATCTTTTGAAACAATTCAGAGTATGAATTACTCGAATATAATTATATCGACCTATAATTATTACACAGTTAAGATGACAGAAGGCAGATATTAGATGTGGTGTAAAGACTATAACAGCAGAATATTTTAAATAACTTCTAATTTAAATTTAGTGTTGTAGAGATGATGAGTGAAGAACGTAGCCTACGTGAAAAGAAACTACGTGGCTCTGGAGGATATGTTTTTGCAAAGGTAACAGATGAGGAACAAAAAAAAGGGAACCTTGGTGGTCCTGAACTATTTTTAGCTGGAATAGGCAGGTTACCAGAGGAAAGATTTTCAAAGTATTTCTGTAATAAATGCGAAAAAGAGTACAAAGGTTCTCCGTCGATTAAATTTGAGAATCCTAATGAGGACCTTGGAGAAGGAGTCACTCTAGCAGAAAAGGGCGAATATAAGTGCGCTACATGCAATACCACCATTGCACAGTACAGAAAGTTTGACTCATCATCGGAATCCTCACATGAGTCAGGTCAACAGGCTGCCATTTCTAAAAGTGATACAGCAGACAGTAGATCTGGAGGTGGAGAGAACCAAAGACAACGAGTGGAGAAGGTCCAATCCCAACATCCTTTAGCTCAAGAGCTTACCTCGCAAGAACCTTCGAAAAATAATGCTGGCTCGACCGACTCATCGGAAAAAGCTCTTTCGCCGAAATCGCAGGAAGATATAACGTTCCAATCAATTCAATCACTAATTGGCATGCCCGCTTACGATAGTGAAGCCCTATTGATTGGAAAGGTTCAGGAAATCGGGTTAAGAAGACCAACAATGAGGAACGGGAATACACAGATTAGTGTCAAAATCACCCGAGTTAATAGCAGAAGCAACGAAAAGAGCGATGACATGCTTGGCAGTAAAAACGATCCTAGTGAAATGGTAGAAATCTTGTGGAATGAGATATCAAAGATTGGTGACATAGTACTTCTGAGTGGAGGAGGACCAACAAATTACCGTTCACGAAGTTCTGACGCTGGACTCCTCGCAGGGAAATGTTCCTCATGTGGTCATCAAAATGAGAAAGATGCAGGTTTTTGTGAAGAGTGCGGGAACAAATTGTGAATAACTAAGACTACCGTTTTAACCTTTGCAGATGCGTACCCCCCGTTATGTTCGTTTTTTAAGACCTATTCGAATGTCTGCCACACGTGCACCTTTTCCCCTCTCTAAAACCAGGAGAGGATTTATGTCGAATTCTTCAATTTCAGGAAAGTCGGTTATTAACTGGGATAGTCGCTGTAAGCTATCCACTACCGCGGCTAAATCTGACGGAGTTTCGCCTCTAATACCTTTGAGTAACTTAATTGCTCTTATGGATTCAACCATTCTTTCAGCCTCATGCTCGTCGACTGGTGCCAATCTGAAAACAACGTCTTTAAGAATCTCAACATAAATGCCTCCGAGACCGACCATAATCAGTGGACCAAATAACGGATCTTGTTTTGCGCCAAGAATTATTTCCTTTGCAGATGTTATCATTTCCTGTACAAGGATGCCTTTAATCTGTGCATCAGACTTATAGCTCTTGGCATTATTCATTATATCTTTAAAGGCTGCTCTGATTTCGTTATCATTTTTCAGCCCAACCTTAACTCCTCCTGCATCTGATTTGTGTATAATGTCAGGGGAGACAATTTTCATCACAACCGGATATCCGATTTCATCCCTAGCCGCCTTTGTACACTCTTCCTCGGTAGTACCAAGAAAGCTTTTTGGTGTAGAGAATCCATATGAAGCAAGTACCTCATAACCTTCTTCCTCTAACACGTTCTTTCGACCCTGTTGTGCAATGTTATCCAAAATTGCTTTTACTCTTTGCTTCTCTACCTTGAATTCGCGGAATTTGGCTCTGGGGGATCCTAACCAATCCCTGTAACTATACATCGCATTGAGCGTTTTAATCGCTGGCTCTGCATACATAAAGTGTGGTATACTCCCATCAGACAGAATTTGCTTATTTTCAGTTCCTTCAGCAAGTCCCATTAGTGCCGCTAACATAGTCTTTCCAGTATCCTTTGATGTTTTCACAATTGTTCGTGCTAATTCATTATAATCTAGAGTAGCAGACGGAGTACACATTGTAACCACAGATCCAACATTTTGGTTTGACAGCACCTCAACTAGAACTTTTTCAAAACGACCATAATCTGCATCGCCTACTATATCTACGGGGTTTCTTGCCGATCCATGAGGTGGTATGACCTTGGCAATTGCCTCTATGGACAAAGATATGTCAGCCATTTTCAGCCGGTACTTTGAACAAGCATCAGTCGAAATAATTGCAGGTCCCCCAGCATTTGACACTATTACTACTCCACCTTGATCTGGGGGTACTGGCTGCTTTGAAAAAGCAGTCGAAAGATCAAACAGATCCTGCATTGTATCTACCCTTATTACTCCAGATTGAGCGAATAATGAATCATAAATTTCATCAGAGCCCATTAAAGCACCTGTATGCGACATTGCGGCTTTGGCTCCTTCTGGAGTTCGACCTGCCTTTAATACAATAATTGGTTTTTTGCTTTCTAACGTTATCTTTTTGGCGATCTCCATAAATCGTCTTCCGTCATGTATATCTTCAAGATACATCACAATAACTTTAGTTTCTGTGTCTTCAGACAGTAATTCCAGAATATCATTTTCATCCATGTCTACTTTGTTTCCCATACTAATTACTTTTGAAAATCCAATTCCTTGGGCAATTGCATCTTCTACTGTGGCTGCGCATATCGCGCCACTTTGGGAAACCAAAGCGATACCACCGTATTTAGGTGTAATTTTCAGGAAAGTTGCATTCATCAAGTTATGCTGAGAAAGGCTCATGATGCCAAGACAGTTGGGACCTATGATCCTGATGCCATACTTTTTACCAATAGATGCTATTTCCTTTTCTAGTCTCGCTCCTTGCTCATCGGCTTCCTTAAATCCTGCTGAAACAATAATTACACCCTTGATCTTTTTCTTGCCCACTTCTTCCATAACCGCAGGGACAATTTTGTTCGGAGTCGCAACTACTGCGAGATCAATTTCCTCCGGAACGTCGAGAACACTTTTGTAAGCCTTAAGTCCGAAAACCGAGGGGTTTGATGGTGTGATTGGATAGATCTTTCCGTTATAACCATTAATGATATTAGAAAATATAGCCTTTCCAACACCTGGCTTTTCAGATGCCCCTATAACTGCGATGGATCGGGGAGCCAGAAAGTTACTCTTTGATAGAGTAGGACCAACCGAAGATGTTGATGATAACGAAGATGGAGACGAGGTACTAGTTGCAGAAGGCATGGAAAAAGTAAATAATGTTACTTATAAATGCGTTTATACTCTTTCTGCATACAGAAGATGTAAAGGATAAAAGAAAGCCTTTTAATCTAAAATAAATAAATCTCTGAATTATTGAACGAGATCATTGGAACTACAATAGATTCCGAAATGGATAGTCTCATATTAGACCTTCAGAGGTTGATTAGACAGCCAAGTGTTTCAGCGAAAAAACAAGGAATTACCGAGTGTGCTTCTCTTGTTGCAGATATTATGGATAGAGCAGGCATCCACTCTCAGATACTACATCTTGATCATGACATCTGTGATGGTCGGCACGATGATGATAGCAGCGCTAATCCCATAGTATACGGAGAAGCTAAATCTAAGGCAAATCCGAACGGAAAGACTATTTTGTTCTACAATCACTATGATGTACAGCCTGAGGATCCAATTGAACTATGGGACAAGGATCCGTTTAGCGGAAAGGTGGAAGGCAATTTTATCTTTGGCCGCGGTGCCTCAGATGATAAGGGCGAGTTGATTACTCGCATAAAAGCGGTAGAATATTTTCTAAAAATGACAGGTGATGTACCATGCAATGTAAAGTTTATTGTGGAAGGAGAGGAAGAGATAGGGAGCAAGAATATCTCGCAATACCTTACGCAATATAAGGACATGTTTGCGTGCGATGGTATAATTTGGGAATTTGGATATGTAGACGAAAAAGACATACCCATTATTAGTCTCGGAATGAAAGGTCTTCTGTACGTTGAGCTTGTAGCAAAGGGCCCTTCAAGAGATGCTCACTCAAGCTTGGCGGTTCTGATTGAAAATCCGGCTTGGCATCTCATTAGGGCTTTGAATAGTATGCGTGATAGTGCCGGAAGAATTTTGGTGAAGGACTGGTATAACGAAGTCAGAGATTTTTCTGCTCAAGATATTTCGCTTATTGAGCAGGAACCTTTCAACGAAGAATCTTTCAAAAAAGAATACAGTATCGAAAAATTTGTAGACAATATTTCCGGGGCAGAAACTCGGAAAGCCTTGGCTGGCAATCCTACATGCAACATAGCTGGTATTCTATCTGGCTATATTGGTGAAGGTGCAAAAACTGTACTTCCCGCTGAAGCTATAGCTAAACTTGACTTTAGACTTGTACCCGACATGGTTCCCGAAAAACAACTTGAGCGTATTAAGAAACACTTGACAGAGAATGGGTTTAAAGAAAATGATATTGCTGTCAAGTTCATTCATGGAGAGGCAGCAGCAAGAGTGTCGGTCACAGATCCTTTTGTAAATATAGTTCAGGAGGCTGCTAAAGAAATTTTCGGTTCGGTGATTACTAGTGTCTCTTCAGCTGGCACCGGACCTATGCATTCATTTATTGAGATCCTCAAAAGCCCTTGTGTTTCAGTAGGTAGCACTTATGTGTATGCAAAAATACATTCGCCGAATGAGTTTGCAAGAGTAGATCTCTTAAATAACGCCACGAAATGTATATGTAATATCATGGAAAAGTTTGCCAATTCCTGATAGTTCTGTAACATAAAGCATTGCTGTGATCCCCGAGATTTACCCATTGTCAGTAACCTGGCTCGTCTTGTATCTTGTGTCTATAGGCAGCATTATAATCTTATTTTAACTTGTATTTCTGGTGCTCGGCTTTGACATGACATAAAAGCCGTGAGCAGCGATAAGAAATGCTGATAATGACATCTTAGTTGCAAATACTAGGTTCCACGGTGTCTTTGGATTTGGATATGGTAAATTGATATCATCAAGTCTTATTATTCCTTTCATGGCATCAGCTGTGATGAGTGAACTCCAGATAATGAAATTGTAAATAAATTCATAAAGCGCGATTACTGCTATAGCGAGAACAATTAGCTGCAGAATAGACTTAATTGATTGGGGAATATCTTTAACCTTCTCTCCACCTAGCCTAGTGACACAATACCATCCTACTACTGACACAATCATTAGATAGGTGACAAGCTTTGCTAGCCCCTGGGTAGGGAATTCAGTATTCACGAGAACTTCGCCGACAACAACCCGTCCTGTTTTAATATACTCTCCTATGCTAACGTACAAGGAATAGAAGGTTATAGATGCCATGATAATTGCACAACAATAAAATATTGAAAGAAAAATCCTTCTTGTTCTGACTTCCTCTTTCCCTTCCATTGTCGGTGAGTGCATGTTCTCCAGGTGGGATAATGACTGTTAGGGATATAAAAAAATTTCATATTTGCGAGTAATATCTGTCTTTATTTTGCAATAAATTTTCTAAAACGAAGTATCCGGAATTATGTCAGTATCCTTTTCCAGTCATTAAGAGAATAAAAGACAATAGCATAATTTCCAAGACAGACGGTGTTATTTCTATAGCAGTCATCCCCTTTTATATCTGTCTTTGATCTGTTTTCATAGGATGATAACGGAAGTACAATTTCCGTGGGCTGTAAAGTAGCAATAACTGCTAGGCCATCATTTTTCTCTGCCGCCTCCTTGAGACGCTTGACTTCGTTTCCTTTTAAACGTGTGATACCTGTACTTGATTTTACTTGAATCATCCATTTTGTGTAATTTCTATTGGTAGCAATAATGTCTGCCGGACCACGGCTTCCCTTTGATAATTCTATATTCCAGCCTCTTGATCTCAAATAAAGAGCAACAACAAATTCAGCTTCTCTGCCAAATTCGCTCCATGAATATGTGAGTTGTTTAGACAGAAGGCAATTGTTCGAATAACGAAGCTTTATTAATTCTCCTCAAAAGAGATTAACTTATTACTCAAATTTTTGTTTACATATTTAATTGATCTGTACAATACAGAAATATGGATGAAAATTCGTATGACAAAAAATTGGACCAGTAGGAGAAACCAAATTTCGAACCTTGCAGAAAGCAAAAGTCAGCTTAAAGGTAAGAACGATCAGTTAATCAGTTGAATCCAATCTGAGACAAACCTCACTACAAAACGGCTATACGGCCATATCATAAATACACCTCAGTAGAAGAATTAAATCTTACGAATTACTGTATGCAATAGTATTT
Source organism: Thermoproteota archaeon (assembly GCA_030861915.1). GTDB lineage: Archaea > Thermoproteota > Nitrososphaeria > Nitrososphaerales > Nitrososphaeraceae > TH5893. The sequence continues at coordinate 2,146 of JALZES010000125.1, read as the reverse complement.
CGTGATAGATATTAGAAGTTGCCTCGGATCGTTATCGTTGCTCTGCTACTCTTGAAGGGGATGATGGATCTCAAAGCGGTAGTGGATATGAGTTACATCTGCCATGGTATCACACTGACTACATATCCATGAAATATTTTCTTTGCAAGTCGGGCATTCTGATACGGGTGACAAGGTTGCACCACAACCTCTACAGCACCGCTTATTTGGCAAATTTAACTTATCACGTCGAAGTGTAATTCTTACAATAGTCAATATAAATATTGCCCTTTTATAGGGTCTCGTATATGAAATACATATGATGACCTCTTCAAATATGAAATCTTTACTCAGGAGATATTTGGCTTATCCGCTTACCGCTTCGTTGGGGAGAAGAACAACCATCATAATGTGATTTTATAGACCCTTCCGCTTTCATAAGAGAGAACATATAATAGTCCATCGGGCCCAGTCTCAATATCAGTTATCCTATCAAAACCCTCGCCAAAAGTTACTTTTGAGACTTCATCAGCAGTGTCAGCCACCAAATCGCTTAAGTCCGTAGAATGGTCTTGACCAACGCCCACGTGTAACCCGGTTCTATTTTCATTTAGTTCAAAAAAGTACATCTTGCCATTGTTAATATCTCCCACAAAAATGTTATTTTCATATTCATCCCCAAGTTTGTCAGAACTAAAAAATTCTATATCTGTTACACCTATAGGCATGTGCCAACTGAACTCTGGATCTGAGTACGTTGAACCATCAAACTGAACTAATTCGTCCTCTGTCAAATTGGACCTCGATATTGGTCCCATAATTTTGTACCAACCACTATTAAATCCTGGTTTCACTAGATTTATTTCATCATACTTGTCCTCACCGTTCTCAGTGTCCCAAAGGTTGCCAGTAAGAGGATCGAACGTTAGTCCAAAGCTGTTCCTGATACCATAAGCAAGGTAGTACTGACTATTTTTAGTATTATTATTAATGTGAGGCGGCAACGTTATTCTGTCCGATGCATTCTCCAATGGAATTCTTAATATTACAGACGTATCGTTGTGTAGCTTTTCAGTTGCTCTAAGATTTTGAAGAGGACCAGCTACAGAATTTAGGTCACCTATGACTGCATAGAGATGATTATCGGGGCCCACTTCCAACTTCCCGCCATCATGATATGGTCCTGGCATTGCTGGCAGATCCAACATTAGGACTGGGTTGATAAGCTGACTCCCGTCCCATTCATATTTATAGATTCTATTCCTTAATGGTTTATTATCTTGGGCTTCAGTGAAGTAGAGAAATACGACGTCAGATCCTCCTTTATAATCAGATCCTGTGTTACTGTTACTATCTATTTGGTGGATTCCAAATTTAGTTTGAGCGGAAGTCGCTATCCCTAGTAACCCACGTTCCCCTTCAATGTTTACAGGCAGAGTGAGAACCGGTTGGTCGCGGAGGATGCCATTAGAGATAAGCCGAACTTTTCCGGATCTTTCCAAAACAAGCATACTATTGTTGTCGACGAAAGCCATACTGGTAGGCGAAGATAACTTATCAGTTACCTTCTGCACTTTTAGATGATTGTTTGGAAATACCATTGAGGGTTTTTTATCCTGCAGATAAGCAGAAAAATCATTGAGATTTGCAGAGAGAAGGATTATAATTGTGACTATTAGTACCAACCCAATCACCAATACTATTGAAGGCACTTGACTTCTAGCCTGAGGTTGCATATCTGCCAATAATTTGCTATATCAGCAGTTTATTTAGTTTTTTTCAATTTCTATCTATGATCTTGACCATTGTTTAACAAGATGCCCTTTTTGCACATCTGCCAGTAAGTCTCATCTTCTTAGTGATTGAACAGAAAGAAGGATTTACTCACAACATATTATGGCCAATAAGCGACAATTATATTTCTCTATTATTAGATTATAAACGCGGGATTGTTTGATTGCAACAATTTGCAGTGGGGGCTCGTAGCGCAGACTGGATTTATTAAAGATAAATACACGGCGCAGAATGGATAGCGCGGACGCCTCCTAAGCGTCAGGTCGAGGGTTCAAATCCCTCCGAGCCCGCTTCGTCATTACTTCTCTGGTAGGTTCTTTGGAAAATAAAAAAGAAAGTGAGAAAACAAAAAGTGTTAGATATAGAATCAGAC
>JALZES010000109.1 GCA_030861915.1 Thermoproteota archaeon | reverse complement strand
CTCCTAGGGACCATATTGATATTGCCACCTCTCTTGACTTAGTAGACCTCGAAAGGGCCGCAAAGATATCAGGCGCTCGATTTTATTTTTTAAAAAATGATCTCGTGAAGATGAATCAAGCTCTTTTACAATTTGGCTTGGATTACCTATCAAATAGTGGATACACGCTTGTCCAACCTCCTTACATGATAAGAAAAGAGGCTATGGAAGGCGCCGTAATTCTGGGAGATTTTGAGCAGGTAATTTACAAAGTGGAAGGGGAGGATCTCTATATGATAGGAACTTCGGAGCATGCAATGGTTTCAATGCATATGGATGAAATCTTAGAAAGCACAAGACTTCCGCTGAGGTATGCATGTGTGAGTCCCTGCTTTAGAAAAGAGGCGGGGGCACATGGGAGGGATATGAAAGGTATCTTCAGAGTCCATCAGTTCGAAAAAGTCGAACAGGTGATTTTTTCTCGTCCAGAAGATTCTTGGAAAGAGCATGAAAAGATCCTCGAGTTAACAGAGCAATTCTACGAGCGTTTAGGGCTACCTACTCGAACAATTTTGCTCTGCTCAGCAGACCTAGGAAAGATTTCGGCCAAAACTTACGATATAGAAGCGTGGTTTCCAGGACAAAGCAGTTATAGAGAAATAGTTTCTTGTTCCAATTGTTTGGACTACCAGGCGCGCAGACTTAGAATAAGGTATAGAGATAACGTAAACGAAGAGACAAAACTAGTTCATACTTTGAATAGTACGCTTATCGCTACTGAAAGAACAATGGTCTCCATAATTGAAAACTATCAGACAGATGAAGGGACAGTCGAAGTTCCTGAGATTCTGAGAAAATACATGGGAGACGCCAAGGAAATAAAATTATACGCTAAGTGATAAACCGTTCTTAAAATAGAATCGTCCGATATGTTATCCATACATAACTGGAGACCTGCTCGCACAGATTGGTGTTATAGCTACAATAGTGACTCAGACCTTGTACAAAATAAATTATTGAAAGCTTACCAAATTACAAAATAGCCACATTCTGACACATATCTTATCCGTACATTATCCCATCAATCTCATGTCATTTGATGGATAATCGTATGAATCTTAACAGGGGGGAGTTCGCCCACAAATACTGTTAGCCGAAGGTGGGTTAGAATGATGTCTTCACAAAATTTCCTGCCGACGGTTATCTGTTAGATGAAAAAGAGATGCACCTTTAACATAAATTAATAAGCAGAAAAAGAGGACCTGTCTCTAGTTTCGTTATATGAGCAGAAAACCAGCACTTGTCGATCCCACCATCAGGCCCCTGCTTGAACACCTAGGATACTTGTCTCTCTATCCTCCTCAGGAACAGGCAGTATCCAAAGGCCTTCTAGATGGAAAAAACTTGCTTATTACAACACCCACGGCAAGTGGAAAGACACTTGTTGCGGTGATTGCGGCTCTCAACGTTCTTAGGAAGGGTCAGAAGGTTGTCTATCTTACTCCTTTGCGTGCCTTGACCACTGAAAAATTTCAAGACTTTCGTGTTTTAGAAGAATTAGATATCTTTGACAGGAAAATTAAGGTGAGGGTCGCGAGTAGCGATTATAGCTCGGATGGAAGAAGCTTGGCTCAAGCAGACGTTATAGTCTTGACAAATGAAAAAATGGATTCTCTAATAAGACATCGTACTGCATGGGTCCATGAAGTAGGACTGTTCGTTTCTGATGAAGTCCATTTGATAGGTGAGCGTGAAAGAGGTCCCACGCTTGAGATGATGCTGACCAAAATTCGTAAATTGTACTCCGGGGCACAGCTACTGGCTCTTAGCGCGACCGTAGAGAATTCCAATGAAATTGCAAGATGGCTTGGGTGTGATCTCGTCGATAGCACCTGGAGACCAACTAAATTGGTAGAGGGCGTGTATGAACAGGGACTGCTTCGCTTCAACAATGGGAAAGAGTTAAGGATTGAAAGATCATCTTCATCTGGAGCCAATCCCCCTTCTGCCGCAATAGATATTGCTGTTGAATGTATCGAAGACGGTGGCCAAGCACTCATCTTCGGCGAAACTAGAAAGCGTACTGTATCCTTAGCTGAGAAGGCAGCCTCAGCTGTCTACCAAAGACTTGACAGCGCAGCAAGGAAATCAGCTGCCGAGGTAGCCTCAAAAATCTCAGAAAAGGGAGACGACACCCAACTCACAAAAGTCTTGGCAGAGGTAATGTCAAAAGGCGTTGGTTTTCATCACGCAGGCCTCGGAACTTTTGCCAGAGACACTGTTGAGAAGTCGTTTAAAAGTGGTGTAATAAAGCTGTTGACAGCAACACCTACATTGGCCGCGGGTGTAAATTTGCCCGCCAGACGAGTAATTTTAGCAAGTGTTTTCAGGTACGATATGGAATATGGAGGCAACATGCCTATTAGTGTCTTAGAATATAAACAAATCTGTGGCCGTGCAGGACGGCCAAGCTTTGATACCTTTGGAGAAGCTGTAATCGTTTCTGACTCTAGGGTTGGCTCAGACGAGATTTATGAACACTATATACTTGGCACTCCAGAACCTCTATGCTCGCAGCTCACAAACGACCGGTCAGTACGGATCCATCTTTTGAGCACTATATCCACCTTGCCCGGCATAAAAAAATCTCAAATACACGATTTATTTGGTAGTACATTGCTCGCTCAGAGTAAGGGCAACGCAAGTATATCATTCCGACTAGATTCGGCTATTGCCTATCTTGAAAAGGAGGCTCTTATCAAGTCAAAGAATGACAGATATATTTCAACGGAATTCGGAAAGCAGATTTCACTGCTCTACATTGATCCGCTAACCGGAGTAGAATTTAGAAAGGCACTAGACTCTATCGAAAACACTAGGGAGACACAGAATAAGAGAATAGCTAACCTTAGCAACTCCGGTGATC
>JALZES010000106.1 GCA_030861915.1 Thermoproteota archaeon | reverse complement strand
GGACTGACCTGCTACTATTTCAGACTTTAGCTGCAGGACAATCACAATGCTTTTTCTCTGTTGTAATGCAACTATGAGTCGTAGGATGCTCTGAACACACGAAGCACCTTCCTGTTTAATGCTATAGGTATCCCGAAAAACCAGTTTGCATTTAAATGCATAGAATCTGTAGGTGTGATAATGGAACATCGAAATGGAACTGTGTTGTTGCCTACCGATAAGAGTTGTTAGCCCAGGGTTTGAGACATGCAACAATGCGCAGGAACTTCAGTCAATGCCAACGGATCAACTTTATCTGTGTCTACGAAAATCTATTTTCCTCTTCTTTTCTTCTTGCATGTGATGGAGTCTATCCTTCTCGTGGAGGAACTGCATTCCACAATTTTGGCACTTTAGAATAGATCTGTGGTGCTTTTCTCTTGAGTGTACAACAAGTTGCTCATACTTGTCAAAAGCGTCCTGACAGATTTCACAGCGGTTCTTCTTATGGAAAAGCAAGAAACCCATAGAACTGAATTGTAATACGAGCATGTAGGATATAACTAGTTCTTTACCTTTTTTTCTGCCGGTGCCAATTTTGACGCCGACAGACATTGTGATAATCTAGAGAAAGTTTACAGTCAACTATGTCTATCCTAACCATTAAAGACTATTCGATTTTATATGATTCATACTAACGTCTCCTTGTATGATAGAGATGAGTGGTGAATTGTCATTATTATCTTCTAATATTCACTCCTTTTCAACAAAGTAACTTCTACACGGAGATACTAACAAAGAAGGTCGATCGGTTTGTACACCCGCAAGACCAGCCAACGTTGTCTCTAGCCCAGATCGTTGCATAAGTAAACTTGGTTTTAAGTAAAAAAATCCGAAGGCAAGCAAGTCGCCGATGCCGAGTGAGTGAAGCCCATCCGTGGTTGCTTCTGGTTAATTCTCATAAATATATTATGGAGTTCGGGATAGAGGCTACGACTCTGACCGATATTGTTCATGTAATTCTAGGATTCGGTCAAGCATTACATCCTCATCTGCTTCGACATGATATATCCAATGTCTAGCGTGTAAGTAATTGCTTTCCCCTCTTCCTTCCAGAGCTACCACCTTTGTGACAATTCTCTTATCTTGCAGAATTAAGGGCCTCAGTTTTTCTTTTGCTATTTGTTTTGAAACCTTATAATATCCAGTCATTATCCTCTCTATAGCATCAAGAAGAACAGGTTCAATTTTTATACTCTCGCAGAAATCATCAGCGATGTCTTTAAGATACACGGAGTATTCTCTGTTCGTCTGACCTTTTCCCATCGTTTATATCTTTGCTCCATATACTAAATAAGTTATTCTTGATTCGCTAAAGACTCATTAAGTATTCAAGCAGACGTTTCAAGCGAAGAAATTCGACTTTCCATCATATCTTGTTTTAGAGGATAATGGCGCCCCCCTGAGTATTAAACATGATACTATCTCGTGACAGAATCTACAAATTTTATCAGTCTTAGATCTCGATGGGTTTTCTATTAAGACCCAAGTGGAAAAAATTCTTCTTTAAACGATTCGTAATTTGTTTCAATTGCTGTAATAGAAATGATTTGACCGGTAATGTTAGGCATATATATCTAGTTGCAATAAACTGTATACATCAGGCTTAAATTGCATAATGCTACCCGGGGTCATTTTAGCCGCCTACCCCGCAACCGCCTTTTGCTAGTCCTTTGTTCAAAGTTAAAGCGATGTCAGGTTCGCCATTGGATGATCATATTTAGGAGCCAACCTCCAAAATGCCCGCTACTACTTTACAATATCACCTTTTTGTTCAGCGGATGTTGAACTTTTTAAGTGCTTTGATAACTTGACTGCTTCTTCCCCAAAAACGGTTAGTAAACATTCCTCATGTCGGCTGCTCTGTACCAAGTCTACCATTATCGAAGCTGACCCGTCGCTGGTTGGGGGATGACTAACACGATTTATCACATAACCCTCGCTGAAGAGCTTCTCCAATTGCTCTATTGACTGATATCGGGGGTTCGATGAGTTCTGTTGCATATGAGGCCCAATTAGAATACTAATTAGTAGCTTATTTATCTTTCAAAGGAAGGATATTTATTCAGTTATTTGCCATTATTGGCAGGTTGAGATAAGGACTTGCCTGACCCTTTTATTGTTCTTTTGACAGAAAATCTTACACTAGTCCTCACGAATTTTGTTCAAACTTCGCCATCACATCGAGAACTAATTGGATCGGACTCAACCAAAAGAAGATAATCAAAAGAAACCTTCGATACCACTGTTTCAACAATTTTTATGAATCATCAGAAATTTTGGAATCTGCTGTGAATCTGAGAATAACAAAAAACGCATATACCCCCTATTACATGTTTCTCTAGGTAATATTGGAGAGAATTTAGCACTATGTCAGTGGCTATCCAGAAAATTTTGGACTTTTGGACAAAATATGAATCCCTCAACTTAAAGATTACCTTTATTCTCATCTCCCTGCAGATACTCCATCTATACTGGTTAACTGCGGACGTGGTTCTTCAACGAATAGCAGGCGAAAGCTATTTGGGACTTCCACGGACATTACTACCATTATTCATTGTCGTAGATTATGTTGAGATTCCTGCCTTAGTATCAGGCATTACATTTTACTTGTTCAGCATATTCAAGCGCGGATCTCATTCTCGCAAGAATGTTGTATTCCTGCTATTATTAGCAATTCAAGTAGTCCATATTTTCTGGATCACAGACGAAGTTGTATATGAGTCACTCCTCGACAATGACCTTGTAATATTCCCCGCATACGCTGCGTGGACTGCGATTCTTATAGATTATCTTGAAATTCCTGTCATGGTCGACCTATTTTACAAGACGTTCAAAATTAAAAGGGACCGATGAGCGAGGTCCAGCACTAAATTGGCCTCAAGTGCGCTCATCATTTCAAGTTGACAGGAGAAACGCCGTTAAATGCAACTTTCACTTTGCTCCCAATCCCTTGGTGGCTCGGTTGCCACAAATCAAGTAAGTATTCTTTGTAGCAATAACGCCTATTTTTACCTCAACATAACGATCGTCGAAAATCCCCTCCTTTCCGACACGGAGTTATTAGTAGTTTGTTCTACCGTGATTGTAAATGAGATTAGGTCGTTTTTTTGACACTGCGTTGCATCAAAGATCACGTAGTCATCTAACACATCAACTCCTTTCATGCTGTCTTCACTTACAACAAAACTTATCTTACAACTCGAGTCCAACAAGAACAATTGATCCTTGTGGTAGTTCCCTATTCGGGCCAGGCTCCCTAACTTTGGTGTTGCTTTTACATTAACTTTAAGCTTTCCTACCTCGTGAAATGCATATCGTGTCGACTGATTTAACAGTACTTCTATTTTGAAGGGATATCCTGCAGTGAACTCTGCCATCTTATTGATGCCATCGTTCATACTGATGTCGACTTTGTGGATTGAGTCGGAATAATTTGTTATCCACATATTGGTGGTTTCTACTACGT
>JALZES010000101.1 GCA_030861915.1 Thermoproteota archaeon | reverse complement strand
CCCTACAGAAATGCCATAGATTATGATCTGCATTTATCAGGTAACGGTCGATATTATCGAGGGAAAACTAAGATCGGTACCTCAGAGTATCTGGATGAGATGTCTGAAATTTTCAACCATTACGTGTATGGGGCAACTAAGGAGGGAGGGTACTGTTGTATCGTAATCGGCAACGAAGTGGTCAATGGCACAATTTTACCTCTCCCACATATGTTACTTTCAAAAATTGTGCAACCCTCTGGTAATTGGAACCTTCATGAAGAAATTATATGGCACAAAGTAACCGGGGGAACTAATAGATATGGCTCGTTTGTAATCAATCCTTATCCAAAGTACTATAGAGCTAATATTATGCACGAATTTGTCCTGGTGCTGAGGAAAGGAGAAGTAACTAGCGGAAGGACAAAAAGAAGCGAATTGTTACCAGCCACCCATGAGGAATGGACAAAAGAAATAGCAAATTCTATATGGCATATAGCGCCAGTCCCTCCCGGATTCATTGAGCATCCATGTCCTTTTCCTGAGGAAATTCCTTATCGACTAATGAAATTGTATTCTTACGAAAATGATGTTATACTGGACCCATTTAACGGTAGCGGACAGACTACCAAGGTAGCCTTTCATTTTCAACGCCACTATATTGGAATTGAAGTGATGGAACAGTACAATAAATTAGCTTCAAGTCGCCTTGCTAAGGAGAAGGTTCACATAAGGCCCGAAGCTCTGATTGCAAATTGGAAGAAAATCCCATCCCATTATGGGAACGCAGGTTCAGCCGCCTAATTGGTAACTTTTATTCCCACTTGATACTCTTGATATTTGCTAGCGACCAATAACTTAACTTTCAAGGTGATGCGAATAGGTTGATGTAATACTATCTTATGCTACTGGTTTCAAACGATATTTTATATGTAATTGTGTCAGAATCGTAACGACTATAAAGTATTTTATAAATGACTTAGAACAAAAGACGTTAACTGATGAGGATTTGTGCATCAATAGGAGCAAAAAATCTCGGAGCGCTAGAAAGACTAATAAAGAAAGCTCTTTCTATGGGAGCAGACTATATAGAAATCCGTTTCGACTTTCTAAAAATCTCAGAAATTGAAGCTGCCATAAAAATTGCCGAACCAACGAAGTCTAGAGCAGTATTCACGTTAAGGTCAGCAGACGAAGCAGGTACATTTGAAGGCAGTGAAAATAAAAGAGTCACATTGCTAAAAAGGTTATCCACAGCAGGACCTATGCTTTTAGACGTTGAATATCTCACCATCAGAGATAATGACGACTTAGCAGACTTCTTAATAAGCCAACGGACGCCTATTCTCGTTTCTTGGCATGACTTCAAACGCACTCCTCCAAGCAATCAATTACGGGATATCCTAGCTCAAATGAAGATTTACAGTAATTATGCGAAAATAGTTACAATGGCTAAGGATGCGGACGATGCATTCAGAGTACTTGAGCTTTATGAAGGTATTACAGGAGTAAAGCTAATTGCCTTTGCTATGGGTGAGTTTGGTATTATATCGAGAATTCTCTGTACGATGGCAGGCAATGCCCCGTTTACATACGCGACAGTGGAAAGAAGTACCGCGCCCGGTCAGCAAGACCTTTGTTATATGAGAAGGTTGTTTGATAGAATTAACTCCTTTTATTACTGGAAAACAAATGCAAATTAAAAATAGCAGCAATACGTATTGTATCATTGGTGATCCTATACAACATTCGCTTTCGCCTGCTATGCAAAATGCAGCATTCAATGCGCTGGGGCTGAATAGCTCGTATATTGCATTTAGAGTCAGAATGGGAGAGCTAGAAGAATCTATTGGATCTCTCCGCGCTATCGGGGTGTCTGGATTCAATATTACAGTGCCACATAAAGTTGAAGCCATGAAATACCTGGATGATTTTGACACTAGTGCCTGTAAAGCAAATGCAGTTAACACAGTTCACAATGTGGGGGGGCTTCTCAAGGCATACAATACAGACGTCTACGGTTTTATCCATCCCTTGCATCTGCGTAAAGTTAATTTTGATGGAATAAATGTTCTTCTGATAGGAGCCGGAGGTGCTGCGAGGGCAATATTAGCAGCACTGGGAGACGAAAACGGAATCTCAGAAATAAATATAGCGAACCGTTCAGAAGGTAAGGCGAGAGCCCTATTAGAAACGCCGTTGACCCGCCGGCTAAATTGCGCGACTGTTCCATGGGAAAAAATCTCGAAATATTCTAGAAAAGCAAGGTTGATCGTGAATGCAACAACCATTGGAATGAACAATGAGCCCAGTTTATTGAAGCCCCAGGATATAAATAAAGATGCCATAGTTTATGATATAGTATATAAGCCTGTAAACACTAACCTTGTGGAAAACGCAAAATATGCCGGTGCAGTCATAATATATGGACATGAGATGCTGCTTTATCAAGGGGCGAAGTCATTCGAAATATGGACTGGGACGCCCGCTCCGATTCATGCCATGAAAAAAGCGTTACTAGGGACAGTAGGTGAACCTTCGTAAATACTAGAGTCGAATCGACTATACATGGGGCCATTTCAATAGTTAACGCAATTGCAACTGGTTATGGTTCGGCCCTCGGCATATCCTTAAAGGTAAAAGTTGAACTCGAATTACAAAAAGGCCAGGGGATACTTTTTCAACCCGAGCCAGGAACTGATTTACTCAAAAAAATAATTAACACGCTTCTCCCAAAAGGAATAGTAAGAGACAACCTAGTAAAGGTAAAGGTAAAATCACAAATTCCTGCTGGAATGGGGTTGAAAAGTTCCAGCGCCGTGTCAAGCGCTATGGCACTTGCTTGCTCTGCACTTATTGGCAATAGTTTAGACGACAATATTATTTTGAATTCAGCGGTACGTGCCTCATTAGATGCCGGAGTCACTATCACGGGAGCCTACGATGATTCAACTGCATGTTATTTCGGAGGAGTTGTAGTAACAAACAACTATGGATGCGAACTTATCCACAGGGAAGAGGCGCCAGCCGATTTATTTGTCGTAATTTTTCTTCCAGTTGATAACAGACGTGGAAAAATTTGCAATTTATATGCATTCTCAGACCTCTTCATGGAAGCGTTTAACCTAGCCAAATCTCGATACTACTGGAGAGCCATGAAACTGAATGGCCTACTTACTACGTCTGCCCTTTCTGGTGACTATGAACCCGTTCTGGCAAGCATACGAAGAGGCGCATTGGCAGCTAGCATTTCAGGAAATGGTCCATCGGTAGCGGCTGTCACGTATAAAGAACATGTAGACGACATCAGACAAATCTTTGACACATATAATGGTGTAACTCTTGTTTCCAGAGCTAATAATGAAAAGGCGAGTGTCAAGGTAATAGTTGGTTAGTATTCAAATACACAGATCAAGAATCGCTGGAGCGCTACGATGTCCACCTAGCAAAAGCTATACTCACAGAGCAATTGCTATTGCCTCACTTGCCAAAGGAAAATCTATCATAAATATGCCCTTGATATCCAGAGACACAATGGCAACATTATCGGCTTCGAGCGCCCTGGGAATAAACATCAATCAACAGAAATCGAGACTGATTATAGAGGGAAAACATACTTTAGATACACCCGAAAACATCGTGAATGCAGAAAATTCTGGGACCACAATTAGAATATATGCTGTGATGGCCGCTCTGAGTAAGAGAGGATTCTCTGTTTTGACCGGGGATGCAAGTCTTCGCAGGCGACCGATGCAGCCCGCACTTGATGCATTAAGTCAACTCGGTGTGGTATGTTATTCCTCACAAATGAATGGCTTAGCTCCACTTTTGATAAAAGGGGGTGGTATTCAAGGAGGTAAAGTCATAATTAACGGAAATATTTCAAGTCAATTTCTATCCTCATTGTTAATATCAGCAATCTACGCAAGATCTCCGGTTTCGATCCGCATAAGGGGACGACAAGTATCGAAACCATATGTTAACTCAACTATATCTACAATGGGAAAGTTCGGAGTGACCATTGATTATGAGAAGGATTTCTCAGAGTACTATATCGAGAATAAAAGTTATAGACCTACACAGTTCCAAGTTCCTGCAGATTTTTCGACTGCAGCATTACTTCTTGCAGCTGGTGTTTTGGCAGGAGGAAGCATCACCTTAAAGGGATTAGATTTCTCGTTACCTCAAGCCGATTCAAGGATATTGGAATTCCTGAAGGAAATGGAAGCTGAAATAATTGTTAATAGGGAACGGGGGGAGGTAAGGGTAATAGGTTCCAGATTTATAGAAGGTGGTAGCTTTGACCTTACTGACACTCCTGATCTCTTACCCGTTATTTCCATACTAGCTTTAAAAGCTAGGTCTCCTGTCAAAGTAACAGGTATTGCCCATGCACGTTTGAAAGAAACCGATAGGGTAGCAAATATAGCGTCCCAAATAAAGAAATTTGGAGCCAGAGTTGTAGAAGAGGAGGACAAATTATTGATAGTCTCTCCACGCGTTCTCAAGAATACAAGTATTCAAACCTTTAACGATCATAGGCTATTCATGGCATTTACAATCGCATCTCTGCTAACAGAAAAATCAGAGGTCGAGGGTGCAGAATCCATCGGCGTTTCGTATCCAAATTTCTTACAAGACCTAGTACGACTCGGAGCAAAGATAAGTTTTCAATAGCGTCAGAATGATTTCTAATGGACTATTTTCGTTCCCATATTATCAACTCAGTTCGTCAGACGTGACTGAACAAAATGTCGGCCGCTAATCATTTGATACACACTTATAGAAGCCATCGTCGCGCCATGGATTGTTTGAGCGATCTGAAAGTGGAATATATATAGAGTAGCGATAAGCTTGTCTACTGGTGCAATGGTTGGGAGCTTAATCGGCGAACGCTTCGTTTGCATGAGTTTTGGGGAAAGTCATGGCAAATGTGTAGGGATGGTTATCGATGGATGCCCAGCAGGATTGCAGCTAAACGAAGCGGACATTCAACCTCTGCTTGATCTTAGAAAACCTGGACAAACCGTAATTGCTACACAAAGAAAGGAAGAAGACAAGGTAGAAATACTGTCTGGGGTTTTCGAAGGTTTCACCACAGGTGCGCCAATATGTATGTTAATATGGAACAAAGATCCTGATTCTCGTTCCTACGAAGCGATTGTAACAAGACCTCGTCCCGGGCATTCGGATTACCCTGCGAAAGTAAAGTACGCCGGATATGCAGATTATAGAGGAGGAGGAAGATTTTCTGGACGGTTGACCGCCTCATTTATTATGGCAGGCGCTGTCGCTAAGAAGCTGCTTTACTATACTTTAGGCATAGAGATAATTGCTTATACGGTCCAGATTGGTCAAATAAGAGCAAACGATATTGATTTAGAAGATGCAAGGAAGAACAGATATACGAATGATATTCGATGTCCCGATCTGTCTGCCGCGGGCCAGATGAGAGAAGCAATACTACAAGTCAAGAAGGAGGGAGACTCATTGGGTGGAGTTGTCCAATGCGTGTGCACGGGCCTGCCAGTAGGTTTGGGTGAGCCTATTTTTTCATCTTTGGAGGCTGACATTAGCAAGGCAGTATTCAGCATCCCCGCGGTTAAAGCGGTTGAATTTGGGTCAGGATTTGGCGGATCCGAAAAAAAAGGGTCGGAGAATAATGACCTGTTTACCGTCAATAACAACAAAATAGTGACAAAAACAAATAACGCAGGAGGAATTTTAGGTGGGCTATCCAACGGGATGCCTATAAAAATGCGAATTGGCTTCAAACCTGCTTCTTCAATAAGCCGTACGCAGAGTACTATAGACCTTTCTACCCTTTCAGAGGTAGACCTTAATGTGTCTGGCAGACACGACCCATGTGTCGTACCAAGAGCGCCTCCGGTGGTTGAATCCATAGTAGCTGCTATTATTGCAGACCATGCTATCAGATCTGGATTTATAGGACCTGTTTTGAAGAAATGGTCAAAAAAACGAGACACGAAGAACTAAGCAAACTGCGAGCTCAGATTCGCGATGTTACGCTTGAAATCATAGCTAAGGCTCACAAGAGGATGGAACTTTCAGAACGGATAGGAACTATTAAGGGGAATCTGAACATTGGGATAGAGGACGAAAGAGTAGAACAGGAGATACGTCGGTCTGTTACCGATTTCTCCCATAAACGAGGAATTGATCCTGCTTTCTCCGGAAGGCTCCTAAATATACTGTTGATGGAATCGGTCCGGCTGCAGCAGATACAACAGAAGAAACCTAGGTATACTACTCTCGAAAACACCCACCTCAGCGTTTTTATGAAAGCCAAGGAACTTGAGAGCTCAGGGAAGAAGATCATCCATTTGGAGGTGGGAGAGCCTGACTTTCCGCCTCCTAGGAGCCTAAAGAAAGCTCTAATTGAGTCATATAAAAAGAAACAGTATCATTACACAGACTCTAGAGGATTGCTGAAGCTACGCCAGGCCATTGCAAAAAAAGTTGGTTATGGGACTGTAGATAATGAGGTGATTGTCACCTCGGGGGGAAGATTCGCTATATTTTCAGCCATGCTCGCTCTACTAAAGCAAGGAGAGGAGGTAATTTCCATTGATCCATCCTGGCCTGCCTATCGCGAGTTCGTAGATTTTGCGGGGGGAAAAATAAAAATCCTACATACTACTTTGGAGGAAAGATGGGCTCCTGATATCAGACAACTCGAGACAATGATAGGGCATCATACTAAAGTAATCATTCTAAACTATCCAAACAATCCTACCGGTAAGGTTTTGGACGAAAAGGATATTACCAGAATCATCTCTTTGGCCAAAGATAACGGACTGTATGTGATAAGCGACGAAGTTTATTCAGACTATGTATTTAAAGGGTTTACAAGTTTGACACGCTATAAATACGACAAAAGTATAGTAGTTTCATCATTTTCTAAATCCTGTGCTATGACGGGTTTCAGGGTTGGTTATGGGATTGCAGAGAAGGAAATTATTGACAAGATGGCGAGAGTTCAGGCT
>JALZES010000064.1 GCA_030861915.1 Thermoproteota archaeon | reverse complement strand
TCGTTCTTCATATCTCTTTTAGATTTACATTTTACACAATATGCTTGTGTTGTTACCAATAGGAGGTAAATCTCGTGCTTGGATATAAAAGTAGCTATGCTTGTTTTCTTGAGTCTGAGCGCTTTTCGTGCTTGGTGAGTGACTACTGGAGTCGAACAGGTGGCCTTAAACCTGGGTTTTCCTCCTAGAAGAAGTGTGGCCAGGTCCTGATATGATAAAGATGAGACAGTACCGGTTTGCTACTTTAATTTATGTTAAAACCGTCTAATTCGACCAGAATAGAACAAAATGTGCGGCAGATTAGCAACGAGGAGTCCTTAACTTTCCTGATACCAAGACTCCACCTCTGCACTGGATACATTTCTTTTAAATTCATGGCAGTTTTCACATACCGCCCAAATGAAATTGTCGTTTTCATGGTCACCCCTAAATTTTATCGAAATATCTGCCAACTCAAATTTGTGTTCGTGGTCTTCTAGTTCAACATCTTCTCTAAAGCTGGTCTTCATTTTTCAACCGGCTATAGTAGCAGAGAATAATAAATATGATAGTAAAATTGTTATGCGCTTGACAATAAAACTAAGCTATTTTTTCAGTTCCAATTTCTCACTAAGTAGGCTTTTTTTGCTATATCATGCAATATTCCTTGTACTTGCGAGGATGATACGACTTGACCGTCGCATTCGTTTTGATGAGTGAAGGCAATAGCGGGATGTTATTTGGTTACATATGACCGTGGGTACTGCTCTGGATCAACAATACAATTTTTATATGTAGCGCCTTTACTTAATGACTTGGCCATCCATGTCAAGTTCAAATTTGAGAGCGCGGTAGGTAAGCTCTGCGAGGCCCTTATACCCGTTAGAGCAAATTATTGCATGGGGAGAAAAGGGAGGAGCATTGCCATTTGTACTCTTGCGAGCATGAAATTGCTAGATGATATATGCAGGTCTCCAGATATGATGGACAGAATACTGATTGTAGGGAGATTGTTGTCAGAAAATAGAGGAATTGATGCCATTATAAGGTTCACTTTATTGCATGACGAATTGCATCATATAATATTGTGCGGAAAGGAATCAATCGGGCATAAACCTGGCCAAGCTTTACTCTCCCTTCATCTACACGGCGTAAACCACACAAAATCGGGCGAGCAGCATATCGTTGGCGCCAAAGGTCATGCTCCTATCTTGAATACTTCGACAAATGACATAAATTCATTCAGAACTCAGATAATTAGGATTCATAATCTTATTGGAGTTGATAATCCAAGTCGTGTCCGCGAGATAATAGAAAGTATAGGTTCTGCGAATACATCAAATAAGCGCGCACACTTATAGGTGTCGCAAATCTCAATGAATATGTTATTCATACGATTATTAGTTGATAACTGTTTCATGTACATCTAGAGGATAGACAACAAGAACAATTCAGCCTCTATATCTCTCTGGTCATAGATCTAAGTATATTGAGAGCTGATCCGCTTCTAAACCACTCCAATTGTGATTCACTGTAGGAGTGCCATAAGGAAATGACCTCTTCTGTCTGGTCATTGTGATGTAAGATGCATGTTACAGGTTTCCCTGCGGCGAGATCTTCAAGTCCTAATATGCTAATTCGATCGACTTCTTGTATTCTATCATAGTCTGCCATTTCCTTAAAAGTAAGAGCCAATACTCCTTGTTTTTTAAGATTAGTTTCGTGTATTCTTGCAAAACTTCTGGAAATAACCGCCGCACACCCAAGATATCTAGGAGTCATTGCAGCATGTTCTCTGCTACTACCTTCACCATAATTGCTATCACCTATTATAATCCACTTCATACCTTTACTCTTGTACTCTCTTGCAATATGCGGAAACGATTCAATTCTTCCGTTAAGCATATTCTTGCCTCTCCCAACCTCCTTATCACGGTATGCATTTGTTGCACCAAGGAGGAGATTATCACTTATATTATCTAGGTGTCCTCTATACATAAGCCACATTCCTGCAGGTGAGATGTGATCAGTGGTACACTTCCCCTTGACTTTTGTTAGGATTGGGAGCTTCTCAAAATCTCGTTTATCCCATTCAGCAAACGGGTCAAGTCGTTGTAATCTTTCACTATCCTCCTTCAGAATAACATTTACAGATTCCGGATCGTCTGCTGGTGGCATGTATACTCCTTTAACATCTTTAAAGCCCCGTTGTGGAACTTCTTGTGATATTTCTGGAGGTTCAAGTTTGAATGCTGTTCCATCACTTGAAGTTAACTCATCGTTAAGCGGATTAAAAGAAATCTTTCCCCCAAGTGCGAGTGCTATGACAATCTCAGGACTACTAATAAAGTTCATTGTCTCACGCCTACCGTCATTTCTTGCGGGAAAATTTCTGTTATACGAAGTCACTATAGTATTTTGTTCCCCTTTTTTTAACTCAGGTCTGCTCCATTGACCGATGCAAGGCCCGCAGGCATTGGCAAGGACATTTGCACCTATATCCCTGAGCAGCTGCATCTGTCCGTCTCTTTCAATTGTAGCTCTAATCAATTCAGAGCCAGGCGTAACTTGTAATGGCACCCTCGTTTTAATACCCTTTGCTTTTGCTTGTTCTGCGACGCTCGCAGCTCTTGACATGTCCTCGTACGAGGAGTTAGTACAACTACCAATAAGTGCCACTGATATTTTATCAACATAGTTAGGATGTTCTCTGACTTCACTAGCCATCTTTGAGATTGGTCTTCCTAGGTCTGGAGTATGTGG
>JALZES010000050.1 GCA_030861915.1 Thermoproteota archaeon | reverse complement strand
CAGCAACACCGCGTCGCTGAATTCTTTCTTATAGTATAGAAAGCGAAGTCACAATTGTAACAAACAGGCTATCAGAAGAAACACGATTCGTTCATATCATCGCGATTTTACTTGTAGCTGTCCCGGTACGGTTGATAGCCGTGCTAAATTTGGTCTTTGTAATATTTCTATGTATCCGAAGTCATCACGTAGCCATCAGGGGCACGTTACTGTCCAGAGTAACAAAAGATTACTAATGTCTCATAGAATCCTGTTTGGATACGCCGCAGAATGAAAGGTTCTCGAAGTCTCATCAGAGACATGCGATGTAATTACATGGTGTATCCTTGAACGTACCTATTGGTATAGCGGTCCTGATTCTGAAGGACAACGATTCTGGATATTTTGCTTTTATCCATTATAATGAATCCAGGAAGTTTCTTTACTAGATGGTCTGCAATGGTTTCTACTTCATTCATTTCTAACATATTGTTCCTTTCTAAACGCTGTGTTGACATTCCTATATGCATATAAGACTTGATTTCTACAAAATGTGGATTTGCTTGCGACACGAGCCGAGCGAAGTCATTTACAAAGTTAATGTCTTCATTATAACCTCTAATCATGGTCATTCTCAAAACTGTTCTGGTCTCTGCGCTCGCTAAAAATTCCAGGCTCTCATACCATCTTTCCCAGCCGTCCCTGTGGCGTGGTCTATTGATCAGATGAAACATTTTCCTGTTGGTTGCGTTTGTCGAAAGATAAAGTTGGGTCGGCAGCGCATCTTCATAAGCAAGTCGTCTGAGCATCGCCGGCTCCTGACCATTTGTTACTAGGAAAATGGATTTAGTGGCTTTGAGACTTTTCAAATATTTAATTAGTTGTGGCAATTTAGGATACATGGTTGGTTCACCCGACAAAGATATAGCATAATGGGCAGGTAACAAACTTTCATCTATCTTTTTCTTGTCGTTCCTCTTGTTGCCGTAGAACCCAGAAAGGAGACGTTCTCTTTCTCTAATTAATTCGTGAACGATTACGTCCGGCTCGTCAACAAGATGCGGCGGCATCTGTAGGGTGTCATAAAACTCCGTGGGTCGCCAACAATAGACGCATCTATTTTCGCAATTCATCGCTGCCGGCGTCATTTCCATACATCTATGAGTTGAAATTCCGTAGAACTGGTGTTTGTAGCAATTCCCCTCATTTGCAAACGACTTCTTAGTCCAATGACATAGTTCTACGGCTGAATGGTTGTACACGCCATATTTTGCCTTCTGCAATTTTGACTTTGTCGATGAAGATATCTGTATTAGATTATCTTCCTCTGTATGGGAGATGTATTCGTCAGCGCAGCTCATTTACAGAGCTTTGGAACTAGGAGATTTAAAGATACTGGATAAGACAAAAACCATAATGGTAAAAGCACCGGGTCATAGACTTTTGTAGAGGTTTCCTCGGTTATAAGGTAATGGGCTTGGATACTGCAGAAATCATGACTATAGGACTGAACCTTGTTGGTTGGAAAAAGACGCCCTCAGATAGTGCAATTCATATCAGAGGCCGTAACATTCGAAAGGTGCTAATCTCAGTCGATGTTACCACTGCAGAACTGCTCCTAGCGAAGAATATGGGATGTGATGCAGTAATAGCACATCATCCTATTGGAGTGTCCTCTATCAAGTTTCATGGAGTTTTTGGCAGGCACACAGAGTATATGGTTGAAAACGGAGTTCCAAAATATGCGGCTAGGAATGCAGTAAGAGTGTTAAAATGGAGAACACAGATTAGGTCACATGCCAATATCTACGGGCAAACTGTAGAATCGGCAAAAATTTTGGGAATGGCACTCATTAATATCCACCAACCTTGCGACGAGTTCATGCGCAAAGTCGTTTTGGCAAAAATTAGAGAACTCAAAACCGACGATAATGTGTCAGCTCTCCTAAAAGTTGTCCGAGAGATCCCTGAATTCAGGAACGCTGTCACTAGACCCCTTCTAGCAATAGGAAACACAAAAAACAGGGTGGGGCGAGTGGCTCTAGTTGTCGCCGCCGGAACAAATGGTGGTTATCCAGTTGCTAAGTTGTATTACGAGAACAATATATCTACTATTATTTACCTTCACATTGACCCAGGAGACGCCGCGAAACTAAAAGCAGAAAAAATGCGAGGAAATCTTGTACTCTTAGGACACCTGGCCGGCGACTCAGTTGGCATAAATGCCCTGGCTGATAAGCTCGAGGAAAGCGGGGTGGAGACGATCAGGTTGGGCATTATAGCAGGATCTTACAAAAAAAGATAGATTCGGTCGTTAGAATCATATATTGGTCCAACTAGTAGATGTGGCCGGGAACTGTATAAATAGAGTTGATGCCCATCATAAGTCTGCGGCCTTCGTAGTATAGCCTGGTCAGTATAGGCGGCTGTGGAGGCAGGTACCATAAAAGATTCAATCATGGACCTGCCTGCAGAGACCGCTTGAGGAGGGTTCAAATCCCTCCGAAGGCCCTTTCAATGAAACCACTTTCAGGTCATTGCTCAGTTTAGCCTAACTTTTTATTGTTATTAGAAGTAATATCTATATCCGTTATTCCCTCAGATGTTATGTGGTGCCGGAGACGGGATTCGAGCCCGTGACCTTTCGATTATGAGTCGAACGCTCCAGCCAGGCTGAGCTACTCCGGCACCGAAAGCTCTGGCAGCGTTCAGCCAACAGAAGTTTTTTTGGAACATAATATAAACTACTCAAACTTATGCGAAGGTCGTGTTCAAGGTCGGTATGGTGTTAGATAGTCTTCTCAGAGGTTACTACGAATTGATCCTTTGCACAATGAATTCCTCTATACGAAGTCCATCTAGACCTTTATTGTGTTGAGGTGGTTATCCCCCGGTATGCGTTCATTTGCCGGACATCACATGGGACAGTGCCGAAATTGCCTTATACTGCTACTTGTTATAACCTAGCTCTACTTTGTTTTCATGGATACAATAAGGGCTTCCCCTGAATTAATGAAGAAATCTTTTCATAAACACTCCTTGTTTGAAAACCGACTTCAACCTGACGCAAACAGGATGTTTTCGCTTAAGATAGTTGTCAAGAGGATACTTTGGTTTCTTCTGAAACTACAGCTTTCATATCTTCATCTATTACTTGTCCTTGGAGAGGGTAAAACGACTTCAGCTCGTCTCTATTATATTCTTCTACCCATCTGAATTTCCTCTGTAAAGTGGCTGTATACACCTTTTTCCAATCAAGCTCCACGTGAACCAGCCAGGCTGCTATCACCCTAGGATCTATGTAATTCCTGAGGGAGGTACCGAGATTGTAATCCCGAGTTTCACGCTGGAGTTTTAGTTGCATTTCTGCTCTCTCTAACCTATCTTCAATTCTTTTTTTCTGAGTTTCTGTTTTCCATCGTCTTCCATCGAGTTCTGACCTCAATCGTCTAATGATTTCCTCTTTCTTGGCCACCGAGTCCTTGAATTTTTCAAGTGCCTTTATGCTTGCAGGGTTCCTTGGATCAATTCCTTTCTTATGATTACAGGTAATCGCAGCGTGAAGGTTTGCAATTTTGACCGCATATATCTTCTCCGCCTCTGACGCCCCTTTATTAACCCTATTGAAAGGAGGACTTGCGAGGGTTTCTCTGACTACGTTTGTTGTTATAAAAGTTCTGAACACCTTAGCAGTCAGTCCGGGAAGATTTTTGCTATCAATACTTCTTAGAAAAGTATTCACCCTGCTTGAGGTTATGCCATCAAATATCTGTGAAGTCCTTTCTTTTCCCCGCATAAGCATTCTGAGGTTATTGTACAAACCCTCAGTGTCCTCACTGTCAACTTTGATCGTTTTTTGCCAAGGAACACTGTCTTTTCCTAGGAAATTGAATTCAATAAACCTCTTGCTGGCATTCTCCTCTTTAAATGTAATATGCTCGACTCTTAATGTCGTAGCTCCGACAGTGTCGGCTTCCTCGGGATCTTTTTCGTCTCCGACTCTCATTGCCAGTTTAAATATGAGGTAACAGACGGTAGATATTTTTCTCTGATTGACATCCCTGGACCTAAGCATCCTGTTAATAATCTCCCGCTGTACTCTGCCGATGTGTCTTTCCAACCTGCTGGCTTTATCGTATTTTTCTTTATCGTTATTTTGTCTCAGGCTTGAGGAGTCGTGTAGCCACACGTATTTCCTTTTGCCTGTTAGCCTTTCAATCCATGTAGCCAGCCAAGTAGAAGAGTGATCATGAACTATTCTTTTCCAGTTCCCCTCGGGAACAGGAGCGTCTTCCCCAAGATTAAGGATAACCTCAGTAGGAGTAATTCGAGGCTTCCATCTCCCCCTTAGTGGATGCTGACCACGACCCATGAAAAGACCAGGAGGTTCAACTAGCCAATTCGCAACGTCTACTTCTACGCCATCGACTATGGCCTTTCCATACAGGCTCTTTAGTCTATCCATTTCTGACTTTTT
This sequence comes from Thermoproteota archaeon, assembly GCA_030861915.1. Taxonomy (GTDB): domain Archaea; phylum Thermoproteota; class Nitrososphaeria; order Nitrososphaerales; family Nitrososphaeraceae; genus TH5893. The sequence continues at coordinate 489 of JALZES010000050.1, read as the reverse complement.
TGCTAACCTGATTTTCTTTTTTTCGTCCTTTGGCAAATTCCTAATTCTTTCGATTTCTGCTTCTTTCATCCTTTTTTCCTGGTCTATGAGGACGTATGCCTCGGAGAAATCGAAGTCGGTTATACTAGATATGCTGTGGAATTTTTCAGGAAGCAGTTTTTTGAAGTCGCGTAAAAAGTTTGATTGGAAGACCGGGTCTCTGATATAGTGAGTATCTTTCTTTTTGGCCCATGAATAGACCAGTTCTTCCTGTTCCTGACCGAGAGGTAGTCTCTCATCTCCTACCGATATGGTTATGCCCCTTGGCTGGTGTTCCGGTGGAAAGGCTACTCCTCTATGCTCAAGTGTCATCCACTTTCGGTGAACAACCTCAGTCGTAGACTTCATCTGCTTTGTTCAAGAAAATGACGAGCTACTCTATTCTTAAACTTTGCCCGGGAGACAAAGTTTTCCAATTCAGAAAGTGCAGCTCCGATCCCTGGGCTATTC
>JALZES010000035.1 GCA_030861915.1 Thermoproteota archaeon | reverse complement strand
ATCGGTCAGTTTGAAAATACTTAGTGGGCCATCTATTGAACAGAGGATATTGTTGTCTGAAACGTAACTATCCATATTTACAGCTATAAAGAAATCCCTACTTTCAAATCCTTGATGGTTTAGTATTGGTGAAGAACCAACTGTTGAGGACGACAATAACGATATCACATCTGCTATCTTTTGTATTTTTCTAACAAGATACTCGTTTGTCCAAAATCCCACTATTTCTAAATACACCTTTATACCATATTTTTCAAATGCAAAATCAGGAATAAAACCCCTGCCGTCAGATACTATTAGTGGGTCAGGTTCTCTGATGAGTCTCCACTCACTAGAGACTTGTTCAAATTTCGTAGCGAATTTCTGTTCTACACTGCTATCAAATGTGGCTTGAGGAGACGAAAAAGAGGTTAATGGCTTTTCGAACATTGTGTTTTTGATATTTGAATAGTTATAAACAAAGAGATCTGATGCTCTTGGAAGATCTGGAGATTCTTTGCTGGATATTATAAACTCGTAGATTTTCTTTCCCATTGTAGCAGTTTTACGTACAATTAATGCCTTAAGAGACCATTCTCCCGTCTCAGTTATTGAAGGAAGAAGTTTTGCAATAGACGTACCATACCTATCGGTCAGTTTGAAAATACTTAGTGGGCCATCTATTGAACAGAGGATATTGTTGTCATAGTCATGAGATGGCCATGCAGAATTTCTCCTAGAGGCATGATTGATGTCTTGCTCGGCTTTCTGATTCAAGATCATTTCTTGGTCCTCCTGTGGATTTTCCCTCTGCTGATAATATAGATTATACATTAAGCCTAACTTTTTTACTGCTCTGAGAACGTGTTTCCAGTTGGATCCGCCTTTCACACTGAACTCAAGTTTTGTGCTGTTAAATAATAGTGTCTGCATTAGAGATAAGTTATACCAGGATATCAGTTTCTGAGGTTCGAGTGTTGTAAAACCTTCTAAAACCAAATTCTCATCCAAATCCGCCCACATCTCTCTAACTACTGTGTCGTAAGACGTGCCGATTTTCGATGCAACAGAGTTGATTATTTCTTTTCTTTTATGTTCAGTTAGTGCATACCCTTGTCTCGAAGATTCTTCAAACAGGTTTTTTCTTATATGAAAAGCGCCTATTCCAATTACGCTCTTATTATCCTCTGTGTTCGCGAAAGACTTTGTACTATCCCCACTGCCGAATACACACCGTCTCTCGAGAAGTACATATAGTCCCCTTACTAACCTGTAATCATCGTAGCTTGATTCAAGTAAGGAAATTCTCTCTCCAAGTATTCTTTTTGTCTCCTTTTTTCTAAAAGATTCCTCAAATTCATTAATCATGTCTGCGGCCAGCTTCAGTTCATAAAAGGTATCCTTGGCAGGCCGACAAAATACCGGAAAGATATTTTTCCCTTTATTCGTTATATTAATCCTTAGTAATTGAAGAGGCAGCATTTCTATACAAGATAACTCAGATTTTTCTTTTAATTTTTACTGCTGGACAAGCATGAAAACTAATGGTTCACAGTGACGTAACGTAACGTAATATAGGTTCTATGATGATATGTACTCAGCAGCAACAACAACTTATCATAATTGTTGGTTTTATAAATGAAAGGTTGATTTGCCAGTATTGTTATAATACAGTACATGTCGTCATCGGTTGATAATAGACTAGTACAGTTTCTAAAAGAGGGAAAAGACTGGGACAAAAAGGCTACAAGCATCCCAGGCGTATTCTTGCTCAAGATACCTGCATATAGAGGGACCTCTCCGTCTATTGCAATAGAAATAAATCCCATAGGTTCTTCCGGATCACCTACAAAAAAAAGAGGTGTGATAATAAGGTCTGCCTCAGAGCTTGAAGAGATAAACAAACTACTCTTAAACCCTAAACTCTCCCAGCTAGCAAGAACTTTAGACGATGTGAATCCTGAAAAGAGGACGGCTCAGAGGAGTGGAATAGAAGATGTTTTCGAAATCTAATCTTTGACGGTAGAGAGAAGATTACTGATTAATAGCTGTCAAGGTAATGTCTTCTCCTCCTAACTATATAGAACATCCGCTTATTTGGAACAATTCAATCGAATTCAGACAGTATCAAAAAAATATAGCAGAATCTGCAAGTCACCGTAATACACTAGTAATTCTCCCCACAGCATTGGGCAAGACAATGATATCTGTTCTAGTCTGCGCCGATGTACTATACAAATACAGAGAAAAAAGAGTACTGGTCATGGCTCCGACCCGGCCACTAGTAAGCCAGCACCTGAAATTGTTTTCTTCAGTTCTAAAAATTTTCGAGGAGCAAATTGCATCTGTCACAGGCAAAACTCCTCCAGAGTACCGAAGAGCCATATGGTCCAAAAAGGAAGTTAGGTTGGTATTCGCCACGCCAGAAATTGTAAAAAATGATCTGAGTGAGGGTAGGTTACAACTAAGAGATTTTAGTCTTTTGGTATTTGATGAGGCACATAAAGCAGTAAAGGACTATTCATATACATCAATAGCAAAAGAATACATCAGTCAAACTCCCTGTCCAATGATATTGGCTTTAACTGCAAGCCCGGGTGCCGAAAGGAAAAGAGTACAAGAGGTCTGCGATAATCTCTTTGTCGAAAATCTAGAATATCGAAATGAAGACGATCCTGATGTAAAACCATACATCAACCCAATAGATGTAAAATGGGAGTGGTTTAGCCTTTCAGAAGAGTACCGTTATATTGCCTCAACACTGCGCTCCATGCTTTATGAGAGACTAAGATGGCTTATCCAAAGAGGTGTGTTAAAAAAGAAATCTGTAGAGTGGGTATTTAAGAGAGACTTAATCTCTCTGGGGGAGGAGCTCCAATACACAATAGAACTTACTATGGCAGAGCAAAGGCCTCTATTGTATGCTGCATTAGCGAATCAGTCCTCCGCTCTTACACTCATGTATTGCCTTGAACTGATAGAAAGCCAGGGATCTTTTTCATTAAAAGCCTTTTTAGACAGAATAGAGCAGGAAGAAAAGGGAAAGACACATCATGCGCTTCTCGAACATCCTCATATAACGGAAGTGAGGACACTCCTCCATAATATAACAAATGAGGGTCCAAAGATTCAGTATTTGCTTCAACATGTGAAGTACAATGGGAATTGTTCACAAATCAAGAAGAGTGATAGCGAAACCGGGGGTTATAAGGATCACGGCAGAAGATCTAAAATTCTAATCTTCACACAATATCGGGACACTGCCAGACACATTGTCGAAATCCTTTCTAGGAATGAAATTTCGACTTGTAGGTTTGTAGGACAGGCAAAACGATCAGGCGATGATGGCATGACACAGGAAAAGCAAGCGCAAGTTCTTGAATCTTTCAGACGCGGTGATTTTCAGGTCTTAGTTGCAACTTCTATTGCTGAGGAAGGTCTTGATATACCCGAAGTTGATTTAGTTGTATTTTATGAGCCAATTCCTAGTGAAATAAGGTATATTCAGAGGAGAGGAAGAACAGGGAGGAACTCTGCCGGACAGGTCATCATACTTGCAATAAAAGATAGTGTAGATGCACGATATCTAAATGCAAGTGCTAGGCGAGTCGAGAAAATGAAAGAGTCACTGACCTCAATAAAGACTACATTTAGGCAGCTACAAAGAGAAGCTCAATTACAACTCGATCCAATGACATCTGATGAATTGGTTATTTTAGAAAAAAGAAAGAAGAGATTCGAAGATCACCTATCTGAATCAGTTAGGTTAGAGGTTGATCAGGGTATATTGTCTGAGAAGGATATTAATGAAAGGTTGAACATATTGAGTAAAAACAGAAGGATGAATTCTCTGGCGGTTGAGGCGGAGTTATTAACAGGGAAATTCAAAAGACATGTTGACAAAACCGCGAGACGTATTTACATAGAGCTTCAAAAATATGGCAGACATGGAACTGAAGTGGAGATACTTTCTGAGAGCCTAGATATTGATAATACTGTAATGATAGAAGCAATAAAGAAACTCGAAAAGTTGAGAAGAGTAGAGTGGTTAGATGAGGGTACAGTCGCTTCCACAAATTGGAGATATAGGCAACCTTCAGGAAAAACTCTCGAACTTTATGTAGAGAAAGTCGTTCAAGGAAAAGCGCTCGTGATGGTAGACGGTAAATGGCATGCAAGGCTAAATCATTATGACTATGAAGGACCAAGAGAATTTTTGAAGAAAGGTTCCAAATTCAAAGTTGTAGGTGAACTGTATCGGGAAGACGGTGTGCTTAATATAAAAGTAAATCAAATAATTGGAGTTACCTGACTACAACTTAACTAGCAGAGACTCAATCAAAATGGTACGTAATGTCGGCTCCACCCTTGTCGGCTTACGAGTATGCGGGCCCGGAGGGCTCCTTCCGATATCGTTGCCTTAAGGGGGTTTCGAGACTTAATACTCTGCGTATTGTTTATCAATATTCTCCTGTCTGAAGAAAATAATGCGCGTATTCGCTCAGGTATAGTCCCCTTATTCACCTAGTTGAATCTTTCTATATATGAAATCTGCAGTAAAAAGGTCAAATCTATTTATCATATGATATACACATAACTTACATTCCTATCTTTTATCTTCCATGTCCGTTAACCATAAAGAACTATTACTGGTTCCGACCTGATCTGAGTGTGAAATACATGAACAGAACATAGGTATCAGATTGGAACCAGTTAGTATTACTATTACTATTTAGCGTGATGGCAGTTAAAGATTTGGAACATTTTTTATTGGTTGAGTAGTCACAATGTCTTGATGTTCAATTCTTATCTTCTTTTGAAAGTGTAAAATAAAAGAGTATATTTTTCTGTTATATCTCCCTTCGTGCGTGCAATAATCCAATGCATGAAGTGTTTACATTTCTCGACTATTCCACTTTGGAATCAACCGGCAGAAGTATCGAGGCAATACGATTACTTAGAACAGGTAATGAGAGAGGTTAAAAGATAACAAAAACTAACTTTCAGTAACAAGTTTCAATCTATCTCGTCTAACCCAATTCTGTCTTTACCCTTCTAATTAGATTCTCTATTGTAATAGGCTTTTTGATAAAACACCCTATACCTCTAGTAGGATAGAGTTCTCTTAACACTTCTACGTTAGCTTCTCCTGCAGTAACAAGACAAATCTTAACATTGGCATCTAGTTCTGATATTTTGCTAGACAGTTCAACGCCATCCATTTTAGGCATATTAATATCAATTAGTATTAAATCATAGAGGTCTGGCTTAAATTCTGATAACGCTAACAGAGGATCGTCATACGAGTTTACTTTAAAGAACACTTTATTACTACTTTTCTCATTCTCAGCCTCCAAACCTTTCTTAAATGTGAAGATAATATCTGGATCGTCGTCTACAATTAAAATTCGTTTTGTAAATGAGGATAGTTTTTCGGAAGTGGCCGACTGACTTTTTTGCAAAGAATTACCATTAATAGACGAATGAGTATCTGTTATATGATGACTATCATTAATCATTTAGATACCATCTTCTTATCTGCCATTATTATGGTATACAGCAAATTACTCCCTGATCTCTGGTATGAGTATAAGTTAGCCTCACTCTTAAAGTTGTGGATTTAGAAGTCCAGCCAAAGATAGAGCCACCGATATAGACCGCTATTGTTCCCTTTAAACGACAATTTCTATCTAACTCCAAAAGCGAATCTTTATCTATATCAAAAAACTTGGTATCGTATCCTCTTACGAACATCATTTAACCTCCAATTCTTCTACCGAACAGTCAATTCCTCCAATGTTTACAAAATGTCTTGTCTCCTCCTTGTCTTGTTCTTCAGAATATTTCTCTGCTTTTTCTTTTGAATCAAAAACCTTGTCGACACCTCTAGCCTGAAGTTCCTCAATCTTGGCCACGACTGCCCCTATTTTCATGATTTCGCTTACCTATATTCTCTGTAGGCATGGTTTGTTGGTTGGTATTTCTTGTATATTCATTTCCATGTCTAGCCATTCTGTATCTTATTAATTCTAGTTACCAACGGTGCTTAGCAATAATTATGGCTTATGATTAAACACCCTTTTGTGCAACACCTTCTGCATAAATTTGACTATAGTTAATCTAAAAAAATGTAGTTAATAAGATGGGAATTGGATGCCTTTGTGTTCGGTGGACTCCGACGATTTGGAAGAGGACGATCTCGTTTGGCAGCACCATCACTACATAGCATGCAAGGATTATGATAGAACAATTATGAGAAAACTCCACTCTATTGAGAACCTTAACCCCATAACCCAGTCTATACAACAAGACCAATTAGAACAGATTGAAAAGAAATTCTCTTAAAACTAAAAGAATTATGCTAGTAGAAGATGAAGACGATATAGTATTGTTG
>JALZES010000026.1 GCA_030861915.1 Thermoproteota archaeon | reverse complement strand
TGATTTGGCTAACTCGAATCGCTATCAAGATTGGCCAACAATAGGCAGCGAGAAAATTCTCACGGTTAATTAAATTCGTCGGCCTATCCTTATGGGGCTAGCTGATTTTCCAAACCCTTAAGGGAACTGTACCTGTGTCCCAGTAGTAACCCTCCTTCTGTTTTAGGCGGGATTCCACTTAGCAGCCAACCTGAGCAAGTGCAGGAACTCTGCGCTCTATTTGGCCTTGCTCCACCCGGGTCGGCATTTTCATTTCAGTATCAGTTCATGCTCAGGCCATCTAGGCCATCATAATGTTTTCAATCCCGACTGAATGTCTTTTCTGTTCCGTAGCCCACCGTCTCCGGCTAACCATCGCTGGTTCGGGTGCCTGCTTTGAGGGAGGAGTTTCCTCTCTCTCGAGTAACCCGCTCACTGGCTCACAGGTACAAATTCTATTAATAGATATTGTTTAATAAAGATGTCCAAAATACTGTCGTTCAATTTTCATGATCGTATCTGAACTATCAGCGTTGAAATAGTCGTGGAGTAAATCATTATTCAAATCCATAAAGGTAGAACCCCACTTGAATTTGTTTAATAGTTCAATAGCCTTGTTCTCAAAACCTAAAATGATTAGTGAACCAGCCAATGCCTCCACGCTGGAAAGTTTTCCTAGCCTGGAGTAATTCGTTGGATTAGCAGCCAACAAGGCTGGTAACCGCCTATGTCTACCGCGCCTTAGTTCTCTGCGCCGGAATAAGGTGTCACCTGCTTTCTCCCACGAACAGTCCACAGCACATATCGAGTTACATGAGATCCTGTCCTGCCTAGATAGCATATCTTCTGAATATGGATCAAGCAATAGCATATTATAGCTGATGTATCGGACATGTTCTGCCAGACGGAACCTAACGAGCTTAGCCGCTGTACATTTAGATGGATCATCTTGCCCCAGCATATATACAAAAATTTTCAAAGGAGTAATTATCATGTTCGATCCGCGAAACGCGATAATAACATTATAGTAATCCTAACTTCTTTTAATACAGAGCTCTGTCATTTGCTGCTGTGCTATGTACCGAATATACGAACCTGGTTGAGTTAATCCAAAGCGGTGCTGGTAATCATACCCTCAACTGCATCGAAGTAGGAGTCAACATCCATCTCTGTTACTTTCCCTTGGTCGACGTTTATGATGTATACCATATGCAAATGGCTGTTTAGAATCTCACTAAAGCTGACCGGCGGATTACGATAAAAGCTATCACATAATTCCTTGACCTGTATTATGTCCTCCCGAGCCCGGTCCCTCGGTGGTCGTCTAAAAATTCGTGGAATGGGAAGTACACTTACTGGTGGTGTCGCTAGAACAAATTGGTTTGCAAACTTACTATACCTTGCTATCTTGCTTGCAACTCTTGCAGAGTAATATGACAAGGGATCCAATGCGTGCTCGGGAGGAATAAATCCGGTTTCGATTTCCACAATAGCCTCCCCATCGCCCTTCGTGGCATATAGATCACAAATCAGGATATCATTAAGCTGCCTTTCAACATCTACAGCATATCCGTAGCGTATGAGATGTCTTGCGCAAACAAGCTCCATAGCCGAATGATTAATCTTTACAATGTTCCTTTTGTATAGTTCGATTAGGCGGAACTTTACAAAATCCATCCGTTTCATAATTTCCGCGGGCTCTCCTGTAGTCATTTTATCTGCCAGATTAGTTACATCAGCGGTGAAGCGCTCTATATCCAATTATTGTTAAAGCTAATTGCATATTCACTTACTTAAAAGTAAATCCGCTTCAGAGCAACCTTAAAAGTCTAGCCTGATAAACATAACCCGGTAATGACTGCCGTAAACAAAATAACTGTTCTCGGATCAGGTATTATGGGGCACGGTATCGCTCAAGTTGCCGCCACAGTCGGCTACAATATTGTTCTTCGTGATATAGAACAATCCTTTCTCGATAATGCGATGAAAAAAATAAAGTGGTCGCTGGGTAAGCTCGTCGAAAAACGAAAAATGTCTCAGAACGACGCGGACTCAATTTATGGAAGAATAACCCCTGTAGTCGATTTAAAAGATGCTCTCAAGGAAACTGATTTGTTGATAGAAGCTGTTCCAGAGGAAATGGAGTTAAAAAAGAAAGTGTACGCCGACGTTGATACGTATGCCGAAGACAAGACTCTTTACGCCTCAAACACTAGCACGCTCCCAATAAGTGAGATGGCATCGCTAACAAGTAGGCCTTCCCGGTTTATTGGACTCCACTTTTTTAATCCTCCTCAACTGATGCCTCTTGTTGAGGTAATCCCGGGCCGTCTAACTGATAGCCGTACGGTCAGTATATCCCTGGATCTCATCAGAAACATTGGTAAAGAGCCAGTACTTTGCAAAAAAGATGTTGTAGGTTTCATTGTCAATAGAATATTTATTCCACTGGTACATGAAGCAGCACACTGTCTTGATAGGGACACAGCAGAAATGACTCAAATAGATTCAGCGGTGAAATTTAAGATGGCTTTTCCGATGGGTATTTTCGAGCTCGCAGATTACACGGGGCTCGATGTCATTTACAAGGCAAGCAAGGAGATGATTTCCAGAGATAAAAAGGTCATCAATCCTCATCCTCTTATAG
>JALZES010000009.1 GCA_030861915.1 Thermoproteota archaeon | reverse complement strand
GATTTAGAAGTCTTATCTTTCTTCCATCAGGATTGTTGGAAGAACTATAGAAAAGAGGGTCTCCTATATCCTATGCCGAAATATGCATAGATTGATTTTCTTGCATAGATCAAAGGCCTAAGGTCAGAGCATCACAAAATCGATCGGAGAATCGTGATTTAGCCAAGCCACCAAGTTTCCATGCTAAGGTGCAAGTATCGTGCTATCCAGCTGTATGTGCATCATATCTAGTTGACTTAAGGTCTTTGGCTCGGATAAGACTTCTACAAGCAATTAGCATATACAGGAGAGCCTTTTGAACATGTAGCCTGTTTTCTGCCTCTTCCCATACCACCGATTGCTTGCCGTCTATAACTTCGGATGTAACTTCTAGACCGCGGGCTGCAGGTAAGCAATGCAAAAAAAGAGCGCCTTTTCTTGCTCGTGCCATCAGTTTAGAATTCACCTGATACTTGGGAACAAATACTTCTTTTCTGGCCTCCTTTTCTTCATCTTTTCCTATGGACACAAATGTGTCGGTCATCACGGCATCGGCGTCTTTTACAGCAATAAACGGATCGTCTGTTATATTCACTTGGGCACCCGTACCTCTCGCTTTATGCGCTGCAAGTGATACTATCCACTCTGGTGGTTCGTAGCCCTTTGGGGATGCCACTGTTATATCAATTCCAGTCTCTGCACAACCTATCAATAAATCATTACATACGTTGTTGCCATCTCCGACCCATGCAATGCCGATTCCTTTTAGCTTTCTCTTATGTTCCTTAACCGTTAACAGATCAGCTAAAATCTGGCATGGATGAAAGGTGTCTGACAGCCCATTTATCACCGGAATCGAAGCAGCACTCGCTAATTTTTCCAAATCATGGTGGTCATAGACTCTAGCCATAATACAATCTACGTAAAGAGATAACGTTCTTGCCGTATCCTCGACCGATTCACCACGCGAGAGCTGTGTATTCTGGGAGTCCATATAGACTGCGTTTCCGCCCATTTGATACATTCCTGTTTCGAAACTAACTCTTGTTCTGGTCGAGGGCTTTTGGAAAATCATTCCCAATACCTTGCCTCTAAGTAATTGTCTTGACCGCTGACTTTTAGTCTTTGCTTCTCTCTTCAAAACTTCTGCAAGCTTGAGGATTGAAAATATATCGCCAGAGCTTAGATCGTTTAAACTTAGAATATTTTTGTTACTTAAGCATGTCTTCAATATCTTCATTTGAAAGGTACACTGTCTCTCCGTCATCTTTACGTTTGCGCTCCTTATCGTCGCTTCCTCTACTTTCTTGTCGGTCAGCTTGGCGCTCCTGGCTGGAACGCTCTTTTTCTTTAGTTTCAATTTTACCACTTTGGTACAAACCCTTTGATCTGCTCATAGTCTCCAGTTTTCCATTTACTCTCTGAGCCGGTTCCTCTGCTCTCGTTTTGTCTTCGACTTTCGTCCATCTGCCGAACAATCCTCCCAGCCTAGTTTTCTTATTTTTTCCCTGGGTGTTATCGATCGGGAATGAACTATCTAAGGCAGATGAGACATCTTGGGAGAATTGAGCTTGAGGTCTGGCTTGTACGAGCTTATCTTGTTCTGGTCCATGTTTCTCTCCTAGTACAACAGAATGATCCTCAAATTGAGTCGAATTATCTCCGTTGTCTTGTATTTTTATCTGGTCTGATATTTCCTGTGCTTCGGTGTTTACCATTTGTTGCCTATCCTTGGATAATCTGTCGGACGATGAAGCATTCCCAAAGACAGTAGGAGGTGTCTTATTTAGAACATCAGTGAGGGGTACATCTCTGAAAATCGAATCAATAAATCTGCCAACATCAAATGGAATTATGTCATCATAACCCTGACCAATACCAAGATAGATTATAGGTCTTGATGTGATATGTACGATGGAGAGCGCTGACCCTCCCTTTGCATCAGCATCTATTTTGGTCAGTATTGCCCCGTCGAAATTGGTGTATTCAAAAAATTCTCTGGCCTGGTTTATCGTGTCATTTCCAGCTAAAGAATCACCCACAAACAATTTGATATCTGGCTTAACTATCCTTACGATTTTATTAATCTCATCCATAAGGTTTTTGGCGGTTTGCATCCGTCCTGCCGTATCGACCAAGACCGCATCAATATAGTGCTTCTTGGCATAGTCTATTGCATCTCTTCCAACTGCAGAAGGATCTGCACCATATCTCTGAGCAATTACTCTTAGCGATAGTTTTTCAGCATGTAAGGAAATCTGTTCTATCGCTCCAGCGCGGTGCGTATCGCCGGCGGCCAATACGACAGAAATATTATTCGCGTGCAGAAGACGAGCCACCTTTGCTACTGTCGTAGTTTTTCCTGTTCCATTGATGCCTAGGAAAGCAATAACGAAGGGTCCTCCTTTCCTTTCTTTCTTTTCTTTGATTTTCCCTAGAAGATCAACTTCTCCTGCTTTCGAGAACATTTCAACAATAGCATTTCGGAACTTGACCTGAACAATATTCTCCGCATCCTGTCCCTTCTCAAGTTTGGTACCAATTAATTCTGATTTTAATTCTGTAACAAGAACGTCAATAACCTCCTGAGCAATATCGCTCTGTAATAATGCAATTTCTAAATCAGAAAGGACAACGTTGACGTCTTTTTCAGAAAGCTCTTTTTGGATTATGCTCCTAGTAGCATTCGTGAATGCTTTCCTAAGTTGGTCAAACATTTTGCAGTTCCTGATATGAAACCAATGCTATTAGTAGTAATGGGTTGACTATTGCTAGCCGCTCAGTCATTGTTAATGTTATGTAAGCTTAGATGTTATTACTATCTAGGAGACGATCTAGGTCCGGCGCCCGCACTCCGTGTACCAGAAGATTGCCTTAGCATATTGTTTATCTGCTCCTGAATCTGGGCCATCCGTGATTCTATTTGCTGTTTTTGTCCTGCAAGCTGTCTTGAAGCAACTTCAAACTCTTTTATCCTTGACTCAATATAGTTGATGGTATCTTGTCTGTTTTTTTCTATACTCACCCCGGCTCCCACGTTTACGAGGAGTGTATCGAAGGCGGGAATCACTGCTTTCATATAAACCCCAATCCCTACAGGTACTAAAGATTCTGTCTGATTTCCAGCGATTATATTATTCATCGCAGAGGCTGCGAGCCGTGCCTCTTCTATAAGTCTAACAGCGGTGGCCTCTTTGGTAAGTATGTCATTCATGTATGCTTCAAGTATCCTAGATTGTTGAACCATTTCATTAATCCTCTGTTCAACAGCACCACTCTGCTGGGGGTTTGTTTCCTTGCTCATTAACATCAATTTCCGAACCTATCTTATAATTATTTTGAATGGGGTATGGTCACTAGCCGTACCATATATCCTTTGGTTTTTGGCAATAAGCGACTCTGACGAAGATTCTTTTAAATTTTGGAAACCTTAATCATATCTGCAATTCTGACTTTCATCCCATAACGGTTTTCCTCACATTTCATATGCTTATAGATTTTGAGCAATTCATAGGAGTTCTTGAGTAAACTGAATCTACGGTGTATTTTTGACCGAATAAAATTAAATACCGTAGAGTAAATCCCAAACTTATTTAGTACTTCTTTTCTGTATTTTTCTCTGTCATGCAGGTTCTGAACCAATATTTCGGCGCACCATGTTGCGGGGATTATTCCTTCTCCGAGAAGAGGATAGACTGTACCAATTGACTCCCCTACGCCAATGACTTTTCTCCCGTCTGTGAAAGGTTCGCAGTGTTTTGGAGGACTTATCCGCACGGGCCTTCCTACTTTTTTTATTATCTGACATTTGTGACGATTCAAAAACTCGTCAACGAACCTGTTATTCTGCCTGCGTTCAAAGTCGCCAGCTCCTATATGCGCGTATCCATTCCCTAGAGGGAAGTACCAAAAATAGCCTGCCATCGACGGAAATGCCTTAAGATAGAAGTCGTTAAAGGGTGTCTTGTTTGCATCATACTTCACCTTGTACTGGATACAGGGGATCCAGAACTCCTCTTGAGGTTTTGGAAGGTAATTACGGTGGAATCCCGTGGAATCGACAATAATATCAAAATCCGACTCAAGGTTTTCTTTTCGGGGCGCTTTGCCGAATTCAATCGTAGTTCCTCTTATCATATCTCGGATAAGCTGTATTTTATCGTAAATTACCATTCCCTTAAGTTTAATATTTATGTAATTATTGGTGATATCTTTTTTATTAGTGTTGTCCAGATCTACTTTCATGCTCTTTCCGCTGTGCATCACGTAATCATCAAAATTCAAACCACAATTCTTAGTCAAGTCAAGCATCACATTCTTACAAGTTGCCCAAGCGCAGACCGCATCATGCTGTGATTCTGACATTCTCTCAAATCCTACCACGCTATTGTCGTGATCTTGGCTGAGTCTGTTCATAAGATAAGCCCCCGCAACACCAATACCGACAATTGCAATTTTCATACGACACTTTACAATATAGGTATCTCAATAAATACTATGCAAAATCAGATTAATTAACCATTGACTGGCGCTCCCAATTGTTTATATCGCCAATTATACTAGCTTCCCATGGTTTCGATGTGATAGGTGAGGGAGCATCAAAATTTGAATTCAAATTCTCAACCACCATTAAGTCACAGATCAAAAAACCTACAGGTCTTCAATTAAGAATTTCCTTTGTAGTTCAGGCATCAGCTTTGCCATTGAGAACTTCTAACGTAAAGGCAGATTAGATACATATCCATTGCAGATACAATCTAAGCCCGTTATCTTTAATTATTTTCGCCCGCAGACCGAAAGGCCATATTTTTCCCTTTCGCTTATCGTTTTTCGCTTTTCATATACGAATCCTATCTTTCTTCGACGTTGTATGGAGGGAGATTTTCATATGATTTAATAAAATTATAGATTTCTATCTCAGCATCCCCAATCTCGGTACTGTGATCTCATACTATGACTGGTAACTTCAATCAGACGATCCGTAAGTATTTTGTATATACAGTCCTTTAGCGAAGATTAGTATCAGGACTGAGATATACCTAGGCGTGTTCGCGAGATATCCCTGTAAAATGTCGCATTACCTTAATAACATTTTGAGTGCAAATCTCAATCATACAGACAGAGTGAGAAAGGAGAAGAAAATGGCAGCGGCAACACCCCCAACATTGTTACCAATAGACGAGTGTGAAGAGTGGATATGGGATATTCTGGATTCTAACAAAGACTCTGGCTTTGAATATATTGTAGACGCGGATAAGGAATTCCTCATCTTCAATACAAATGATTTCCATGCTGATACAAAGGCATTGTATAAGATAAGAACGCTTACCGGAATGAGATTAGCTCAGATTAGTACTCACAACTGCTATACTCAGCTCTGGTTTTATAGGCCAAATCATTGCATCAACAAGAGCGATGACGAGTGAGTAGTATTCTCTAGCAAACTATCCATCGAGTCTCTATAAAATCTTATAGTGCAATGATCATCATCTCAAAAAGAATGGCTGGATGCCAGTCAGGGTTTCATGATCAAAAGCTTCAAAAAAAGCTGGTAAAAGTTCCTGTCCAGAGTGGCCCAAACGTAGTTCTATGTGATTTCTGTTTGTCTAGGATGATAGAGGCCCAGCAGCAGGGAGGGGATCTGACAATGGTTATTTTATACCAATGGGCAAAAGAATATAATAACATTCCACAGTTGCCAGAATCTCTGAGAAGGGATTGTCTGAAGCGATCTCGAATAGTTCAATTTGTAAATCAACAACTTCTTGGGATAAGAACTGCAAACTTACATTTTCCTAAGATTCTTCTGGATCCGAACGAGAAGGTTAGATTCATTCAGACGTTGGAAGAAGATGAAAATACCATACACAGTGTTTTGGACGGTGTGTTAAGTGATAACGAAAGGGGAAATATTGCTCTAAGATTATGGACTGGATGCCTCTGCGCAGCCAAGGAATGTAGGCGTACTTGTATAGCCGAGCACAAGCCCGACGGGACCACGAGGAGAGAAAGTCCGTACACTCCACATGCACGTGCTGAGAGCTTTAAGAAGATAATGATTACGAGCAATGAGGATCCAATATATGAAGCTGGAGTACAAGCAGCACCTGTTTGGGAGCTAATAGAAAATGCAGCGCCTGATAAGAAAATGTATCTGGACGGGATATCGAATATTTTTGATTCACCAGTTGCAAAGTATCTTAAAGATAGAAACAAGAGGATCATTTCGGCAGAGGACATAGAGATACAATAAGTAAACTGTAGCGGAGCCGAGCCCGAGCCCCGTATGGAGCCCGATTAAGCTATATAGAGTAATCAGGAATATCTATAGAATGGCTCTACCTGTCATTCCAGAGATACCAGGAATATGTTATTGATGTAATATACTGATCGTGTGTATTTAGAGTGAACATCGGATTTCAAAGGAAATCGGTTCAAAGAGAAAATTGATTAGCTCTGCAATGATATTAGAGCTATGGTCAATACTTCAGGAATACGAGAATAATACCCTCCCCGGGTCTCGGAGCCGAAAAGGCGCCGAAGCTTCATACGAGCGGTTTTTTTACAAAGGGGGTTTGGGAGGGTATACGAAGGCCATTAATTTGAAGAAAGATAATAAGAACCAGACATTATTACGTTAGCGGGGCTGTATCATGCCTGCGTCACCTTCTTCAAGGAAAGTCAACATACCCGCATCTGCTCGTTCCGGGCTAGTGCTGCTGCTACTGGGAGCTCTAATAGTGGGGCTCGGCAGTTACTTCGACAGGGGCGCTCTCTCCTTGTATGGTTTAGTCACTGCAGTAGCTGGTTTTTTGGTATACATTATCTCTTCTGTTAAGCGCGCCCGACATGACAAAAGAAGACGCCCGAAAACGTAAGAGGTAGCCCGGTACATTATATCATTCTATATATATGGCAGGTTTAAACGGTCTAGAGTGCCCTGCCTTTGATTGGGGTTTATTTTTCTTTTGACGTGAGTCGTGGCTGATTTCTTTATCATCAGTTTTCTCTCCACTGTAACTATGCTGCTCTTCCTCTCGATATACCAGTATTTCAACTAAGCGAGTATAACTCTCAGAAGATAACAATTTTTCTGCATCCTGGATGGCGTACGATTCTTCAAAGGATTCTCCTAATTTCAGCCTCCTCTGCCTCACTTCAAGTGAGACCGAAACAATATCCTCGATGATTTTTTGAACCAAACTTATGTTTTTCTTTAATGATGCTGCTATTTCTGGATCTTTGCTAAGGACTTTCATTATTTCCCCGAACTTTGCTCTGTTCTCTGCAACTATTATTCCAAGGACTTTTTGATATATTCTCCGTTTCCATTTTGCAGAAACATAAACGTGTATCCTAGTTGGAGCTAGCTTGGTAACCTTGATTATATTCTGGATATCCAATAATAGGTTCTGAACTAGCTGCTCCGATTCCTCTGCAGTCAGATCTTCTTCTTCAGGATTTGCTACTGGCCAGCCAGAAAATAGAATAGAAGTTGACGAAGAAGAAAGTGAAGAGTCAAAGAATTTGTGTATTTTCTCCCAAATCTCTTCGCTTAAGAATGGGGCAAAAGGTGCAAGCATTCTCACCCGGATGCCAATAAACTCTGCCATAACCCAAACTGCATCCAAGGAATGTTCACGCTTTTTTGACCTGGTCCTGCGTTTGTACCATGTTAAGTCCTGATCGAGAAGATAAAGAATGTTGTGCAGAGCTTCTCTCACTCGTAACTTATCCATCAAATCCGTCGTGTCGCTTATAACTCTCTGTAATCTGCTAGCCAGCCATCGGTCTTCCATCTCGGTCCTTTCTACCACTCGCATGTTCTCATTAGGATTGTCGTGACCAAGCTGTTCCACAGCTGAATTATAGATATCATACAGTTTTGCACGAATTCCTTTCACGCTATCAAATGAAAAATCAGCATCCTGTAGAATTTCTGCAGAACTTAACATTGCCAAACGGATGGAGTCAGCGCCATACTCCTTGATAGCATCGCGAAGGGGAATGATATTTCCAAGAGACTTTGACATCTTTTTTCCTTCCATTAATACAGAACCATTAACCACAATTTGTCGAGGCCAACATGCTTTCTCAAATATTGCCGCGTGGTTGAAAATAAAAAATGAAAGATGGTTTGGAACAAGATCCCTGCCAGAATGTCTTGAATCCAAAGGGTAAAAATAGCGGAATTCATTTCTTATCCTCTCCAGTAGCAAGGGATCCAAGTTACAATCCTGAGCTACTTGGTAAGAATCGCCTCTTCCTAAAAACACATAGTCAAAAAATGAATCTTTAAGGTTATCGTAATTGTCATGTAAATCAGTAAGAGAGTTCTCATTGATGTATTTAGCAAGTACGTAGTATGCCATGTAAATTACAGAGTCTGAAAGGCTTTCAATAAGCCAATTTTGGTCCCAAGGGATTCTAGTGCCTAGCCCGGATTTCCTTGCACATGCTCTTTCCTTGAGCCAGCCTACAACATAATTGAACTCTTGACGGATGTCTTCCGGAATGATATCCATCTTGCTGATACATTGTCGTGCAAGCTTCTTCCACTGCTCATTTCCGTAATCTAGAAACCATTGGTCTTTTAATATTTTAACGACACATCCTGATCCGCATCTACACTTGACAGAATTGTCTACCAGCTCAAACATCAAATCTGCTGAATAAGATGCAAGTAATTCCTTTTTTACAATATCTTTTGCTTCTGAAACAGTTGCACCGGCTAACTTTCCGGTGTTGTGCAGCATTCTTCCTCTGTAGTACTCTTGCGTGTACAGCTCATTAGTTGCGTCTTGCAACCTTGGATCAGATTGATTTCTTATTTGGAATTTCTCTACTACTTGGGCTGCAGGTGAAAGAGATGCGTGTTGGATGTGAGACTTACCCTTTACTTCCGAGTGACCGTCGTCTGTCTCAATTACAGTTATCGGCTCTAGCCTGCTAATATCCAAAATTCCAAAATCGCGCTGCTGTGTTAAATCGTGCCATAAATCCTCCAAAGCCTGATAATCATATGGGGCATGGGCAGGCACTGACATCACAATCCCAGTGCCGCTGTTCGGGTCGACAAAGGAGGCCGGGTATATCGGGATCGAAGAACGTCTGAGCGGATCGAAGACCTGTTTACCTACCAGATCTCTTCCTGTTAATGTTGACTTAATCGATATATCATAATTCAAAAACCTAAGTTTTCTGACTGCTGGTTCGCTGACTATCCACTCTTCTTTAACATTTACGTTTTTAGGGTTGATAATTTCTATCTCAACGTAGTTCGATGCAGGATTTATCCATAAGTTAGTAACACCATAAATCGTTTCCGGACGCAAGGTCGCAGTTGGAATTTTCCAAGTATGTCCGTCTAATTCAAACTTTATCAACAAGTACTCGTTAAAATCTGGTTCAACATCACCAATTGTATCATGTTGACTTACAGCATTTTCATCATTCAGACACCAGGCAACTGGATATGAACCTTGAATAATAAGGCCCTTTCTCCGGAGAGTTCTAAATTGCCATGAGACAAATTTGGAGTAAGCTTTGTCTATGGTGGTAAACTCTCGCCTCCAGTCTATGGAGTATCCCATTTCCACCATTCCTTGCTTAATCTCGTTGTGGAAGAAGCGAGCGATCTCCAGAGGTTCGACAAAGCTTGCTATATTTTCATGTGATACATGGTGAATTTTAACGAAAGTTTCAATTAATTCCGTATCGCCGGATGCAACCCTTTTGGACATGGCCAGAATGGGTGTCCCAGTATAATGAAAGCCCATGGGAAATAGTACGTTGTAACCCCTCATCCTCATGTAGCGAGCGTGAGCATCTGCCAGCGTATAGGTTCTACCATGCCCCACATGTTGAGGGGAATTTGGATAAGGATAAGCTACGGTTATAAAATATTTTTTCCTGCTCAGGTCAGGATCTGCATTAAAGACGCCGAGTTCTCCCCACTTGAGACGCCATTTCTCGTCAATGGAGACCAAATTAGGAGTCGAATGACTGTCCCGACAATTTCTGCCATCAATGCTGCTTGTTAGTTCTTTCAGACTGATGATCACTTTTCTATATTTCTAAAAATTAACTCTTCTACTGAGCTTAAAGCATCCCTAATTTTTTCCCTGTATTCAATACTTCCTCCTCCCTGACCGAACCGCTCACCTCCTCCGCCAGATCCGCCGAGGTGAACAGAAACTTCCTTAGCTATAGTACCCGCCTTAATTATTGTAGTTGCTTCTTCGCCAACAAATACTATGACTCTAATTCCTTCATCCTTTGTAATTACTGCTACATAGACGAGGGATTTGTCCAGTTCAACTGATTTTTGACCTACAGAAATATGGAATTCGTCGTCTAATTGATGATCGTCTATGCTGTAAACTTTGAGAACACTCCCTGGTAGAGTTTTTGCCTCTGAGGACACAGATTTTGCCAGCAGAGGAGTGACCCTTTTGAGAATTGTCCTAACCTTTTTCTTTGACAAGTCAGTGTCCTCCATACTTTTCAGGAATGACTCTACTACCTTTTCCTTATTAGAACTTAGGGACTGCATGATGATATTGAGGCTGTTTTCAAGTTCCTGAACATAGTTTAACGCTGATTCCGCCGCAACGAATTCGAGTCTCACCACACCATCCTGGATTCGCTCAGATTTCGTGATTTTAATAAGACCTAGCTCACCAGTTCTTCTTACATGAGTCCCACCACACGCTTCTATATCCCATCCTTCAATATTCACAATCCTAACGTTACTCGTGGGTGCAACACCCCCCTGATATATTCTGAAGGTGTATTTTTGCTCAGCCTCACCCCGGTCATGTATATTGATCAACACAGGTAAATTTCCTGTGATTATGCTGTTTGCGCTATTTTCGATCCTTTTTATCTGTTCTCTGCTGAGGGCCGAGTGGTGTGTAATATCCAGTCTTCCGTAGTCTTGTTCCTTGAATGCAGAGTTTTGCCACACCCATGGACCAAGATTGGTTCTTGCAGCCCTGTTGAGTATGTGTGTAGCCGTGTGATGTTTGGTGATTGAGCTTCGTCTTTGGGCGTCAATTTTTCCACGGATAACCTTTCCTTCGACGAGATCTGTAGCTGCGTTTCGTACCCTATGCAAAACTACATCTCCGTGTTTGAAGACCTCAACTACCTCAAAGGAATCTAGTTGTCCCTTGTCTGGTTCCTGACCACCTCCTCTCGGGTAAAACGCAGTTTGGTCTAGCACAATATACTTGCTGTCGATTACTTTAATGACCATTGCCTCAAATTCGTGCATCGATTCATCCTCATAATACAATAGCCGGGTTGCCGCAAGACCCTCTGAGCCAATCAGAGGCTTCTGATCCCGAGCAGGACTTCGTTCGCTATGGAGTGTCGCCAGTCTGCTATAGAAGCTAGCAGGTATATTTTCAATAGCGCCTGCCTCCAACAGATACTCTGGGGTTACACCATCAGATTCGTACATCTTGATAAGATCATCTATTGCCAATTTCTTTTTGACTTTCTTAATGGATGCTGCCAGCGCGGTCGTTCTTTCTCTTGCTCCTAAGTATCTCTGGGATTCAATCCCGAGTATAATTTTTACATCATCTCTATGTTCTTCAAGTTCTGGATACATTTGCCTCAAATAGTCTATATGAGAATCTGTGATATCTTCAAGTCTTATGTTGTTCCATCCAGCTCTCTCAAGAATAGAAAGTGCTCTTCGAAGTATAATTCGTAGATTGTATCCTCCTCCCACGTTGGAAGGCAAAGAGCCATCTGCTATTGCGAAAAGAAGAGTACGCGTGTGATCGGCTATAGTGTAGATCGCCTCGTATGGAGATATTATTCCGGCAAGGACGTCCTCTTCCATCCCAAGTCTTTTAGCAATAACCGGTCGAAATGCATTTGCATTACTTGCACCAGGGCTAAGATCAGACCCTGGGCTATCCTCACCTATGTTTCCTGACATAATCTCGTAGTATTTGCTAACGATTCCAGGATTTTCGCGCAATCCGGTGAGCTCAATAAGTTTGTTTACAACGGGGCCAAAAGAACAATCATAGCTGGTGGGTGTTCCCATGGTAATCCAAGAAAGCCGCTCGAGACCTGCGCCCATATCAATGATTTTGTTTTTCATAATCCGGAAATTGTTTTCGTTCCCTTCAAATTCTGTGAAGACGGCGTTGCCAAGCTCAAGTCCACGGACAAAATATTCTAAAGAGTTGCCGAATGCGCCGGCTCCCATCCAGACATCTTCAACAAAAGTAATCTCTTCTGGTTTTATCCCTAGAACCGTAGTAAGCATGCCATAATCCAGTTCGATGCATTTGTCCTTCCAATATCCACCAGGAGAGTTTGCGCTAGATATCTGTCCGATCATGCAGAAAGATGTGTAATGTCTCCCGCTCAAACCGACGTTTTCAACATCATTGAAACGCATACACATCTGTGGAACAACCAATGGATTGGCAGGGATTTCAAAAACTACTTTGCCACCTATTATTCGCTGGAAGTCAATAATCGAAGCTATTGTAAAATAGAGGTCATCACGCCATCTGCAGACGACGGGATATCGACCTATAATGGAGTGATTGTTGGTTCGAAAGTAGTCCGAGATTTCTTTCCATGTACTTACGTAGTCAAGACGCCTATTGGTTGGCGGACTCCCAATAAAACTATAGTATTCGTGATCTGGGCACGACTCCTTATTGGATATGGACCAAAAGAACTTACCACATTTACTGCATCTTTGTCGGCTGAAACCAACCTGATCAAATAACGGAACCCTATAGTATCTGTCTGGATCAGACGAAAAAAGAGTAGTGAGTTCTTTTTTTCCCAATATCTGCTATCGTTTAAGGCGATTCAATATTAATGCTTTGGCAGAAAGAAAGTTATGTATTACTTTATTTTCTCCTTTCCATATAACATAGATCGTCGTAGAACTGTTTAGCGGGGATTTGACAGAGTCTGTTCGACGAAACGCTGATACGCCTCTTTTGATGCGGCTCCTATTGTTCTTCCAATTTCCCGTCCTTCTTTGTAAAGTAAAAGGGAGGGTATCGACTGTATCCCATATTTCATTGCTATTTCCTGATTCTCGTCAACATTTAACTTGACCACCTTTATCTTGCCATTCAACGTCTTAGATAACTGCTCGAGAGCCGGTCCAACCATCCTGCATGGCCCACACCATTCGGCCCAAAAATCGACCAATACCGGTCTGTCTGATCTGAGCACATCGTTTTCCCATGAATTAGTCGTGACATGAACTATATTTTCAGTTTCGTTTGCCATCAGATCTAATTTTCATCTTGCGCTATTTGAACGCTCTTAAGAGCCAGGTCCACTGCCAACTCTATGCCACAATCACTCTGGCATCACTGCTGTAGAAAAGGAACACACAATAAAAATACGTTACAAACCTCTCAAACATCCCATAATCTAGTGTCCTTTAAGTGTAAAACAATTCGAATTGAAGAAAATCACTTTAGATAGCATACATTATACCGCCTGACACAATTGGTATAGAATTGACACCTGCTAGCTCCTTTATTCTAGCTATGATCGCGTTGAACCATAGGCTATCAATACCTTGGCTCCATATGGTAATCTTCCTATACTTCCTTTCTATTCCGCCATGGAAATATCCCTTGCAGTCCTCTGCAGTCATATTGCAATATTTTTGGCTTATCTCTTCTACAATTTCGCTAGCGTTTGAAGGCAAATAAAGTATAGTTAAAGTAGGAAATGGAATCGCATTGGAAGAAGCTGCTGATGATGTATCTTCTGTCATTTTTATCCTTAGTAGATAACCTGCGCGCTAATATCTGGATTTCGAGGCCTATCGTTGATATCCTAATGTGAATTCATAGCTGGGATCGATAAACCAACTGTGTGAAGTTTATGTGCAACATCGAGCTAATTGTCTTTTTGTAGTAAACATAGGATTTTTTCAAAGTTCTCGCCGCTTTGAGACAATTTATATAACTTTAATGTGTGAACTAGGCGTTCTTTCTTATTTTGGAGACACAATATATCATTTATCTTTTCTGAAATACATCCGCGTAAGAGCAGTGAATGGGAGGCGCAGGTTACATTAGATGTTCTTCTCAGTTCGCTTGCACTCTCAAAATCTATTATGGTGACCCTAGCCGATTCTGAAATAATGACATGATGATTTAAGTAACTCAATTGTCCATGGTCAAGATGTATTTTGTCCAGAACGTAGCATTGCTTTAAAATATCAGAAACAACTCTAAGGACAGTTTCAGAATCAGCAATATTGTCATCTCGCTCGATCCAATCAGCTATACTTAATCCTTCAACAAACTCCATCAAAATAATATTTTTGGAATGATCCAGGATCTTTGGTCCGATCCCAACGGAGTTTGCTATTGTATGCAATCGTACTTCTTGGTGCATATCAAATCTGTTTGCATCTATTCTTCTTATCTTGAGAGCGCAAATTCTATTATCATGAGACTTTGACCTCACCACCAGACCCACGCAACCCTTTCCTGTTATCTCAAACCTTCCAATTTCTAATCTGCCGCTAGATATGATAAACTTGACCCCGAGCGACTCTATTTCTTTGATGCGATCAAGATACTCTTTGACTTCAAATCTGGGATACGAAATAATGTCAAATAGTTCAGGTGACAAAGGGTCAAAACTATTGCGAGATAAATCGTTCCGTTGAAACGACGTCGTTGACTGCATCTCTTACTATACCCTTTATCATTCCTTTTTTTTCGCCAGTATAAATCTTGAGCGTACCATTTTGTAGGTCCTCTCTTAGACCCCTAGTAATCCCGACATTCCCCGCTCTTTCTGAAAGCAGGAAGTTTAGGTAGTCTGCTGCGTTTGTTATCCTAGTCTTAAAAAGACCCATAAGTCTCATTTCTCTATTGGGCCAAATCAGAAGAGAATCCTTAGAATTTTTAGTGATGAAGTCAGATGACTCTTTTTTTCTGAACACCTCTGGTCCAATTCTCTCCATATAACATGGTAATCTAACTGATTGCAAAAGAAATACAAAGCAAGCAAATTCCTTTTCGTCTGTTATACAAGTGGCTCGGATGACTTTAAAATGCGCCAATTCCAACTGTTTTGAAACGGAGCTAAGAGTCTTCTTAAGCTGGCCCCAAATAGTATCTGGGCTTCGGTATTTGTGCTCGAATTCTATTATGAGAAGATTTGAATTAATCTGATGGCTTCTAGGCTTCCTATATTTTTTACGATTAAAAAATTCTAAAGAAGGTCTTCGCAGAAATGCTCTTGCGGCAAGGATAAACCTAGCGAGACTTTCTGCAGAAATAGCTGTTCCGAGATTTCTTCTATGGTCAATGGGATCGACTATAATAATCTTGCTTTGGAACGTTTTCAAAATGTCCTTGTCTACTTCATCAAGGGATATAACATGTCTCTCTTTAGCGATTTCGGCTATGCCTTGCAGAGTCGAAATAAATGAACCATATTTCAGAATCAGGATTTCTGTTACGTAGCCACTTATACCACCTCTGGCTATCTCTGCTCCATATACTCCGACGGACTTGAGAAACTTCTTTAGTAGCCTTGCTTCCTTCTTCATTTGTTTATTCATTTTGCTCAGAATGTATTCTGTATGGAAAGGAGATCTATCAGCGGCGCTTCTCCAGCTTCCCTTTTCTACATTATAGCAAGGAACAATATTTACCCGGACATTTCTCACAAACGCCTCCACATACGGGTGCTCAGAGTACCTCAGCCGTGTTCTGAATTTTCTTAATGACTGCAGTCCAATTGCCTTACCAAGTTTCTCAAATTCAACCTTATCAACTGAAGGCTGTATTTTTACAAAAATGTCTAGATCAGCGTCGCCTCTTATCCAGGTACCCTTGGCAAAAGACCCCCCAGCAACTACGCCAGCAACAAGAGGGGAACGAAAATTGCGAACTAGTCCTATAACCTGACTTGCAATAGACGCCAGCTTCTGCTTTTCTGCTGCTGATGGTTCACAGTACTTGGATGCCTGAGAAGTAACGGAATCTACCGCTTTCGTCATCTTCTGGTTACCGTTAATATATCAGAATAGATGGGCCCGTTTCGAGTGAGCTCGCTTCTTTTAAGATTTATTCTATCAATAAGGTCTGAACCGAAGCGTACGTTATTGTATCTTTTCAGCATATCCTGCACTCTTAATCTGCTGTCCTTCAAGCGAAATAGTGTGACGTGAGGTATAAAGGGTTTGTCTGGCGTGAATCCGACATCTTTAATACTCTCTACAAGTCTTCGAGCTAAACTGCTGAGCCTTTCTCCACCTTCAAGGTCGGTCCCCATCCAAATAATTCTAGGATTAGTGGCGCTTGGAAACACCCCTAGCCCTGTGTAGATTATCGTAAAAGGCTCAAACTTTAAACATAGGAGCTTTGACTTGAGCCTCTCAAGTATGGTGGGAGTAACTTCTCCTAGGAAAATAATGTTAAAGTGAAGGTTCTGCTTTTCAACTGGTTTGACTTGATGGATTTCCCAGCCCTCCTCGTCTAGTATCTTGTTTTGCAATTCATTAATGCAATCCTTACTAGATATGTCGATTGAAACAAAACTTCGGATATTCAACCTATGGTTAATTGACAATCATCCTGATAAAAATCTAAACTGCCACTATGGGTTATCCTTAGAGCGAGAATGGCGACTCTCAAGATATACTGTTTGCGTTCGTAATCAGAAGAGAGCGAGTGCACAAATTAGCGGGAAAGTCAGAACTTTTGAAAATTTAGTGATTTCAAACATACTACCTGCATAGCATTGAG
>JALZES010000076.1 GCA_030861915.1 Thermoproteota archaeon | reverse complement strand
CCTATTGCCATGTCCTTGCCAAGTGTATATCCACAATTACTTACCGCCTTTTCTATGATTTCAAGCGCCTGGTCATTGTTCACATTTGGAGCCCAGGCTCCCTCGTCGCCCTTGCCGTAGGTAAAGCGCTTGTCCATAGATTCAATGACTTTGCGCGTCTCATGGTGAAGCTTAAAGTTCATCTCAAGCGCTTCAATGATGTTCTCTGCACCCACTGGGCAGGCAAGGATTTCCTGGAGGTCAGGAGTGCCCGGCCCAGCATGTGAGCCACCGCCTAAGATGTTGCCAAGCGGAAACGGGAACTTGTACGGCTTGCTTTGTTTTAGCAATTTGAAAAGTGGAATGCCCAGGGAATTGGCGGCCGAGTCGACAGCTGCAATGCTGAGTGCATAAGCTACAGACCCTCCTACCTTACTATAGTTGTCAGTCTTGTCTATCGACCTTAACGCATCATATATTGCCTGCAGGTCCTCTGCCTGCAAGCCTAAAAACCTGTTGATATTGGCATTCAGCATGGAAAGGGCTTCTTCAGGCTTGTTTTCTGGAAAACTCTGGGCTTCAAACTTGCCTACTGAAGCGCCGGAGGGTGCGCATGCCCTTCCGATAAATTTGTCGTCAGTTACAACGTCGATTTCAATAGTCTTGCTTCCTCTGCTGTTGAAAACTATTCTGCCACGAATTGAGGAGATAGAAGGCATAGGAGTTTTTTAATATTGACATAATTTATTATTATTTGTTTAAGATCATTCTATGTCAGACTGGATCTCGGACATGCGCCTTCTGAGTGCTTCATAATAGGGAATAATCTGGTAAATAGTGTCGACATTTGAAATGAACATCCTTCTGCAACAGTAGCGTTTCAGTCCAAGTGAATCCATGACCTTTGCTGGATCCTCGCCAGTCCTGACACGGTTTGAATACTCTGCATGCTTGTCTGCAATGAGCCCGCCACAGGTAAAACATCTTACTGGAATGAGCATCTCTATTACCTTTGTCAGTGATTTTAAGCATTATAAAAACCATTACCGTTTACGTAAGTGTTAAAGATTCTCTAGAAGTGTAGAGATATCTGCCTACTTTATCTTCCACCGGACTTTTAGGATCTAACTGATAATTGTGTTTTTCTTTTGGGTTATGCCTTTACTTCGGTCTAGAACTTATTTTGGATCCAAATCAATTCTCCAAGAAGTCTTTTATGAACTTTTTGGTTGAAGATTAGAGATGGGCAAACAAACAAACAAAAGAATAGATAGATAGGAGATGATTATGTTATTCAGCAAGCTACATAGAAATCTATCCGAAAAGTCTATGCTTGCTCGATGCTCTTTGCTGCACACTCGTTAATTAGCATCTACGTTCTTGCTAATGGTATTGAATTGATAGTGCTGCCCTTACATGATGGACAGACTTTGCCTAACCTTAGACCTAAAAATGATGCACACCAAAAGCAGTGGCTACATAGAGCAAATTGAACTTGCTTTGAGATCTTGCCAACATTTGTTTTTGGATCCTGATCTGCTATTATGGTTGTTGTAGTTGTCATTATTTTCAATTACACCTCGCCTAAATTTCACAAATCTGTGTTTAGTGATTATAGACAGTTGTACGCATCCAAAGAAAATACTAAAAATATATTTATATCTTTCCCTAAGTTGCTCTCAAGCATGAATCTCGGATACCTGTCTACCTAGTCAAACCAAGTACCGAGCATCGAAATGCTAACGCTGCGTATGAAGGATTCACCGGGGTTTTGGCACTATTGAGAAGGAATATGGATTTTGCTCTATTTCTGGGGCATGATATTTCATGAGTGAAAGGCAATATTGCAAAAGCAAAAACCAGATAGAAGAATACTCCTATCGAGCCTGCCCAGAGCTGGTTACTTACCGTGCATAAAAAAACTAGTTAACATTTTTGTAGTGGTCGACATACAACGTAACCCTAACTCAAAGGGCATATTCCAGGAATCAGTAGAAGTTGCAGATAACCTAGCACAATTGCTCTGTTTTTAGAAACGTTATCTGAAGGATTGGCACAGTATGCATCATAGCGGATTTCAGTCCGCGATAGGCAGCGTGAATGAAAATGTTGCTCCATTTCCGTCCTTGTTATTTTCAGCCCATATTCTGCCGCCATGCGCTTCAATAATATTCTTACAAATATACAGGCCCAGACCTGTGCCTGAAAAAGATTTAGATGAAAACTTGGTAAAGAGTTTAGGCATTATTTCAGGGTCGACACCTGAACCACTATCGCACACATTAATAAGGACGACAGTATTATTCTTATTGCCATTGTTGTCTGTCTTCTTTTCTAGAGTTATTGTAACATAGCCCTCTGAGGTAAACTTTAATGCATTATTTAGCAGGTTAGAAATAACCTGGGCAAGTCTATTTCTATCTGCATATACGGGTAGGTGCCGAGGTTGGTAGTTTATTTTTATATGATTTTTCTCTTTGCGTCTGGCTGTCAAGCCATAAACCATCGACTCTGCTTCTGCGGCAACTATGTCATCGATTATGCTAGTAATGAGATCATTTAGATCAAAATGCTCCTTGTGCAATTCTAGCGATTGGCTTTCCATTTTCGTTACATCTAGGACATCTTCAACCAACTTTCCAAGTCTTTGTCCATTCCGCAGAATAACATCGATAAATTCTTGGTTCTCTGCATTGATACTCCTATCATTGACGCCATCGTTATTTCTTATTCTTGTTCTTAGGACTTCACTTAACCCAATTATTGGTTGAATGGGAGTGCGTAATTCATGAGCTGCCACATTGATAAATTCGTCTTTCATCTTATCCATTTCTTTTAATTTGTTATACTGAAGTAGAATAGTTGCTTCTCTTTGCTTTGAGATTTTGTTATATTGTATGCTTGATACTGCAAGGGATACGATGATTATAAAATAGCCAGAATTTTTAAGTATATGAGCGACATTATGGGCTGTGTGAAAGTTTGTGCTCGAGTATGACATTATTATTTGGCCAAATACGTCTATTATGAGAGCGCCGAGTATCCCTTTGTAAAAGGCATCATTTGTATTATAAAGCCTCTTTTTGTAAAAGAGAAATAACGCAATTGAGAAAAGTATTAGTGAAGGATTTTCATAGGGCCTAGCCAGTGAATAAGGAAGTACAATACCTGGAAAGCTTGCAAAGAACGATATTGCCACTACGCTTACTGCCAAAAATGCAAGCACAAATACAGAGAGCAAAAGGGTGCGGTCTAATTTCTTCTGGCCATGTTTGAAATGATGCCCATCGAGATCATCATCATCATAACGGTCGTCATATTTCTGTACGTCAAGCTCGCTATTGGGAATATCGATGTTATGAGGCTCTTTTTCTCCTTCTTCGATTTGTTGCTCATTCTGCTGCCCGACTTTTGGAGCATATTTCGCAACAGCAATAACAAGCATAGCTCCAAGGAAAGTTCGTCCTGCAAACCAAGTCTGTGGTATGAAGTATAACAGAAATTCATCTTTGCCCGCAGCGCCGTATGAAAATACCGCGTGTAGCAAATCTATGAATGCAATGGTGGAAAATCCTATCCCTACAAAAAGACTGAATTTTTCATTAAGTGTGTAAGCTCTTGTTATACAATAGAATGCTACTATCGCTGAAAGTATAACTGCAAATATTTCAAAGTAAAAATGGTCTAAGTCTGATACCACCCAGCTGTTAGGAGAGATAATAGAAGCAAATGTGACTGCGGAGAAAAATATCGATGGTATTACAATATATCTAAAATGAACAGAGTGAAGGAACGAATGGATTAGTGTTTGAGAAGTTCCTCTTGTCGAAGAAGCATCTGATTTTTTTGTTTTTTCCGTGTTATCTAACTGCAAGAAACATCAAAATATATACGTCAAGATTAATTCTACCATTGTCCATCTACTTATCCTGCTGTAGTAGCCATAATTGATACTTCCTCTAGCAATTTTGAGTTGTCTATTGGTTTTCTAACAATATGTCTTATTCCCCAGACAGGAGCTACATCTTCTTTTTTGTATTGTCTATAATAGTCGTCAAACTCGCCAAGAGCTGTCAGAAAGCACACCTTGATATCCTTATCTATTTCCAGCAATTTCTTGTAAACATCAAAGCCATTCATCTTTGGCATTTTGATATCTAGAAACGCTAGGAAATATGCTTCCTTTCTAAAGTTAGTGAGCGCCTCTTCCGCATCTTCAAAAGCATCGACTTGGTATCCATTCGACGTCAGGATCACCTTAATTGTGAAGGTGACATCAGGCTCGTCATCTACAACCAAAATTTTGTTTCGAGCACTGTTAGGGCTATCTAAAGATGAGTCTTCCAAATCATCTTCCCTCCCAAAAAGTGATATACAAGCTAAATTTCGTCCTATTTCTCCTTGAGACTCCGTTTAATTAAACTTTGTGGAGGATTCGTTAAATATCCTATACAAAAAAAGAGCCTCCTCAAGAGATTTCGTCAAAACGGCTGTACTTTAAGGAAATATTATGCATATGCCGCTTTGCGAAAAATGACTAGTTGATCACTTTATTTTCGCAAACTGTAAAATTCTAATTCGATGCCACGGCTCGGAGTGTAATTGTATCTATATGCTTCATCAGTAGAGAGTGGTAATGAGGAAACCGCCTTCCGACACTGGGGGCAAGTATCTATGTGATGCATACGTGTGTGTTTATGGCAGACGCACACCAAAAACAATCATCACAGATAACGAATAGCTGTTGTTTAAACTCTGCAGCATTATAGGTGGTAATAACAGCTGCAATCAAGTCTGAATGACATTTCTTACATCTCCTC
>JALZES010000058.1 GCA_030861915.1 Thermoproteota archaeon | reverse complement strand
GCCTATAATATTCGTATCATTTTGATCAACTCCTGGAATGATGTGATTTCCCGTTCTTTGGGCGTGTTTTAGAAGGTCAAGAGAAATGATTTTGAGTCTCGGCAACTTCCTAGTCTTTGCATATTCCAAGACTGAAAGCATGGATCCTACATCATCGACTACAAATGCTTTCATTAAGTCTGCGCCTGCAGCCAACACAGATTTCTCATATCTTCTTTCCCATGAGATTAAGTCGTGTACTAAGCCTCTGATCGCCGGTCCCTGTTCAAGCTTTGTCATCTCAGCAATAGTAAAATCTTCATTCATCATATTTTTTGCAGCCAATGCTTGGGAATTGTATTCTGTAGTTAGACCGTTTGCTCTACCAAAAAGTATTCGTAAATCCTTGATTTCACCGCTGACTTTATGCTTTTTTGCATCAAGATGTCTGATTAGCGTTTTTGCATTCTCCAACTCTTTATTTTTATTATTCAATAATGATTGAATATCTGAGAGATGGTTCCTGCCCTCAATAATTTCATTATTCATGATGGAGATTGTGTTATCATTATTAACGGCTTGTTGAGATTTGGAACTTATTTTTTCTTCTATTCCAATTGCTATTATATGAATATCATTTTTGACTTTCTCCAATTGTTTATTGCGCTGTTCAAGCTTCGTTATAGCATTGGATGTTTGCATGCTGTATTTGCCCAAAGCGTCAATTTCGCTATTGGTGCTGTCTAATTCATGTTTCAGTGCCAATTGTTTCTCTGATGATTCGAGAATAGGATTTCGCTTCTCGTCTAGATCTGTCTGCAGGGCTGTCAATTTTCGGGAGAGGCTATTTATTTCTGTTTCTAACGAGGGTAAGATCTTTTCCTTTATCTGAGTACAGCGTTGCTCAGACTCTTTAACTATTGCCTTCTTCCTTTCATAGTCATATATTATGCGTGAAATCCTAGTGCCAATTTGGGACTTGACCTTGTTTGCAGCGTCTACTTCTTGCAGAAACTTCATTTTATCTGCTTCAAGTTTTTCGATTTCAGAGCGGCGTTGATTAATCATGTTGGAGAGCGACGAAGAATCCCGTACCTTGGATTGCAAAAGTTCCTGTTGGATTCGAAGACTATTTCTTGTTCTGGTGATGTAGTCTGAAAGTTTAGCTGCATTGAACCTTTTGATTTCTAACTCAACTTGTGAAAATCTTAACTGCTCGTTTCGTTCTACTTCTAACTCGTCTATCCGTTTCCTAATTTCCCCAATCCTAGCGAGTGCAATTTCAAGTCGTCGGTCCGAGGCGTCCAGCTGCTTTAATGCTTCAGCTTTTTTCTCATCAAAATAAGATAGCCCAATTATGTCTTCTATAATTTTTCTCCGTTCTTCGGAATTCAGTTCAGATATACGGGTTATCATCCCTTGCTGAACAATATTTAGCTTATTTGGTGTAGCGACGACAATTTCTAATAGTTCCGTGATGATGTTCTTGGCCACTTTCTTACCATTAAGAAAATACTGACTTTCTCCAGTTTGTCCTTCTATCTCCCTCGTCAATATTACAGAATCTTTGTCAACGGGGATGCCTCTATCCTGATTATCGAAAGTCAAACTCACACGGACAATCCTGTTAGAACTGTTTTGACTGTCGTGGAACAAAGACTGGAACTTGTCGACGCGTAAAGATTTTGGACTGTTTTCTCCTATTGCAAACATTATTGCATCAAGGATGTTGCTTTTCCCTGATCCGTTGGGACCTGTAATTGCGATTAGGCCTCTCTCGAGGTTTAAAACTGAGTTTTGAAACCCAAAGGATTTAAAACCATAGATTTCAAGTTTTTTAATAAAAACCAAATCTTATATACTCCCATATGCCGACTGGAGTTAGTGGAAATCCTACGCCGCGGTCTTGTACCTTCACGAATGATCCACCAGGACCCGCGTAACCTCCTTCCAATAAATGAAGATCGCTAAGACATACTCCTGCACTTTTTACTCTCACAAGAACCTCGTCATGTTTGGGTCTAGGAACTGGAAGCTCCTCCAGCAGCAGGGGCTCATTTGTCCTTGTGATTCGTGCACTTTTCATGGTCAACAGCAAGTAAAGCTCCCTGGGCTATAATAATTAATTGGAATACCGGTGCTTTTGGATCCCAGGGAAGGCGTACTCATGTTCTCCTAATTTTCATTAAAATAGGAAGATACACTGACATATGTGGGTTAACATAATGGCATCATAGAGGTAGTACTATTATGTTATTATTAGAGTAGAGGTTATCCTAAGAAAGGATGCTGATGAAGTGATAGGAAGAGCCGTCTGATATCTTTCTGTATCGTGAAAGAAGAAGAATGATGATGAAGTTATTAGCAGATCTGAAGCATCCATTATCCGTCTCGGGATAAATATTTGACATACGGAAAGTTCCATTTCTAATCATTGGATTATATTTCCGCTTCTCTTAGAGGTTCATTAATATGGTCAGTCACACATCCTCGGATATAGAGACTCAAAAGAGCAAAGAAAAATGCCAAGCTCTCCTCAATTTATCTTCAAAAATCCGTTATGTCGGCATAATAAACGATTTCGGTAGGACTCTAGCTGGACAGTTACGTAGAGGGACAGTGCCATTATTTAAAGTAGAGGAGGCTAGAAATGAATTTTTTATCGAAGCAACAAGAAACCGACTGAGAAGACACTTCGAATACTCTATTGGTAAAATGGAATTCGGTATTACTGTCAATGAGAAAGTGATAATATTAGTAGTACCAAGCGTTACAGCTAGCCATCTATATTATTTTACATTCGATAAAGACGCCACTGTTCAGGAAATTACGCAGATCAAAGAAACTGCAACAAGGTCAATAATCACAGGAGAGACTTGAATAGCTATTTGGCCAACTGCCAGAAAATCTTCGCAGGAAGATATATGAATAGGCCGAGTTCATTCAGACTTGGCAAAGGCCTTCATTCTGGCACGCATCTCTTTATCTTTATAAATACGAGGATGAGCGGGGTCAGATAGGATTATCTCATACCATAGGTGTCTTCCATCTTTATGCAAGTAATAAGATCCTAAGACCTCCATATTGGGAAATTTCTTACTAACTCTTTGTTCTGCAACTTTTCTCATACTCGTTCCTTGTTTGATATGGACTACGCCGATATGTTTTGGTCTTCTGCCGGATACGGCCCTTTGTTTTCTCATGCCACCTCTTCCAACCCTAGCACGTACAACAATGATTCCCTGCTTAGCCTTATATCCCAACCTCCTGGCGCGATCAAGTCTGCTTGGCCTAGGAATCTTGTGGAGCACTGGCTCTCTTCTCCAAGATATAGACTTAGATTTCAGTTCATCATTGTTGGATTTCCACATTTTAGTCCAAGTTGCGGAAATATAACTTTGCATGATAATTTGACTTATTTCATAGCAGTATATAGACCTTTAAAAAATAGCGTTTTCGGGGTTCAGTCCAGGCTTTACAATGTGTATCAGGTTCAAAGGATATGGGGCCAGAAGAATTCGATGAGATCAGTTATTAATCATTTAGATTTCCCTCAAGGTTTGAATAATTTTTTCAGCTATTACCATAGCCGCCAATTGTTGGGCTTCCTTAGTCTGGGCACCTATATGAGGAGTACAAATCACATTAGGTAACTGCAAAAGCATTTTATTGGTTGGCGGTTCAGTTTCGAATACATCT
Source organism: Thermoproteota archaeon (assembly GCA_030861915.1). Lineage (GTDB taxonomy): Archaea > Thermoproteota > Nitrososphaeria > Nitrososphaerales > Nitrososphaeraceae > TH5893. Next base: position 163 of record JALZES010000058.1, on the reverse strand, counting down.
AAAGCGGCCCCCGCTATCCTTCCATTCTTCAGTGCGTCGTACAGTGCACTCTCGTCAATAATCTCTCCACGAGAAGTATTGATAAGAAATGCAGTGTGTTTCATTTTTGAGAATTTATCTATGTTGAACATCTTCTTTGTTTCTGCAGTCAGTGGTACATGAC
>JALZES010000056.1 GCA_030861915.1 Thermoproteota archaeon | reverse complement strand
ACTTCCACTGTAACTTCGATATCCTTGGGACCATCGCTTTCGAATGTGAGCTGCTGAATGCCAGTTCCTTCATCTGCTCTCTGGTTCCTGAGATCTTTTAATACCGTGCCATCTGATTCGGTGGCCTTAAAACCGTACCTAACGCCCTCAACGATACTCCCTGCTGCATCAGTGAACAGGATCCCAAATTCGACAGGCTGTCCAACTTGGATGACCTCTGGCTCCCATAGCAATTGCAATATGTAGGTTCCCCTAGCAGTCTGGATTTCTAAAGGTGGCTTTGGAACCTCAATTTGGCTTTCAGGTGCTGGGGGCTGTCCTTGACCAGTTGCCTGCAAATCGTAAACATACTGTATTGGTGGATTACCCGTGGTTACATCTGCATACGTTTCAGCTTTAACAGGATAAGGCAGATCTCTATTAACCCAAATGCGATTATCGACCCCCTTGTGATAACCTATCACTGTCGTATCAAAAGTTCCAGCAGGAACCGTGACTTTTGCTGCTCCGCCAGGATTAACAGGAGATCCTCCTATCGAACCAATTTTGCCCCAGTTTACAGCCGACAATGACTGGCCAGGTTTTGGAACAAATGATTCTAGCCATTGAAGTGTATTTGCATATGCGCTTCTGTAAGGAGACATTTCTTGTGGAATTACAGAGCTGCCAAGTGCTGTCAAGTCAAGGTCACTCAAATGAAAAGTACCATTTAGAACTCTACCCTTATCTACAACAAATACGGGAGCTATCCAATATTTCCCTGTCTCGTTGAAATCTCTGAAGTATATAGTCATAGTGAAAGGTTGACCTTGATTGGTATCGTGGTCCTGGATCTTGTAAGTGTAGTAGGTATTTTCTTTGACTCCTTTGCCAAGGTACCACATATCGTTCTGTTGGGCATTAGCGGCTGTTCCTCCTAAAATGGAATAAGGGGAACTTAGCAAGGAGATCGAGACGATGGCAACTAGCGCTGGAGCTAGGGTAGTGTATGCGCGGTTCTTACAGCTTTTCATCATTAAAAGTAGATTCCAACGGACTGATAAAGGTTTTCGAATGAACGTCACGCCACTAGCCATCTAATAACACAAATAAAAAAAGAGTTGACACACAAAATAACACTGGAGAAGCAATTGAAAACAAAGGAATAATTATGTCTCTTTCGATTGTAAATTTATGTGCAACTGTCCGAGCGTCCAATTCTATGAAGTGGATTTTAAACTCGCAGGGATGCAGGTGGTTCCCTCGCACAAAAATTGCGGCGAGGCGCTTAACGAAGAGCAGCACTCCAAGTTCGAAAAAGAGCTACTGCAGTACTGGGGATTTGAAAATAAGGTTCGCTAATTAACGTGGTTGTTTTTTGACTTTATATTCTAACACTTCGCGAACCCTCTCTTTTCGTCAACTTTATAAATAGCCGTATTAACTCTGCTATAGGTGATTTGAATGACCAAAATGTTAACAGTGAATATTGATACATCCGGAGTTGATCAAAGTGAGGCGACAGAGTGGGTTAATGAAATGGCTAACGTCTACGCAGATATGGAAATCGAAGACGTGAAGGTTTCGGGCAATAAGATTTCCTTCAAGGCAGGATTCTCTGGTATGGATGACACAGATCCAGACGATGTTAAAATGAAAGTCGAAGAGTATCTTACAATGAATGAGGCATTCCAAGCCAACGACGTAACCGTCAAATAAGCCTAACGCGTAAGGCCTTCTTCTTTATTTATACTCCGAATTTTGATACTTAAGAGTCATAATGATTGATTACACACCTTTAAATACGACATAAGCCGATAGAAAATGGTTAATTTCTCATGACGTGTAAAGGTATTTGTATTCGTCACAAGGCCCAGAAGCCCGTAGATTCGGGGAGGTATGCTAGCGGCCAGAAACGCTGCCAGATCTGCGAGATATTCATTAAATGGGATGGATTATGGTGTCCTTGTTGTGGATACAGGTTAAGAACCAAACCCCGAAACTTGAAGTACAAAGCAAAGTTAAGAGCTAAAAACAAAAGATTAGAACCATTAGAGGCTACGGCTATCATCGTACGTTAGGTCCTCAGGGCATCCTTAGATGCCCTCATGAGCTGCGTGTGCAATCTGTGAATCGATTGCTGGTCGGTAGTCAGATCAAAGAACATCCCGATTGGCTTTAAGTATCGGATAAGAAAAGTTTCGTCTTTAGACAGAAGATATTCTGCCGCCATTCTGCCAATATAGTAGTAAGTGTCAGCAACTCTACCTTGTGATAGTAGCCATTGCGATTTAGTAAGCCATATCACTTTGCTTACCTCCGACTTATCGAGGCTCCTGATCACTTTCAGAGATCTCGATATGGCAGAACGCCCTGCTCTTTCAATCCCAATACAATCAAGTGCGCAATTCAATCCCGAGGTGATTTCCGGGCCTCTCACTTGCAAACTTCGTACCTGTTCGAGTTCATGAACCGGGGATGATTTGATACCACAAATTGCAAGTATTCCCTTTATGAAATGGTAGGCTGAAATCTTTAGCCATAATGAAGACAGGAGTGGAAGCTTAGATAGGTTTTTTGTGATATCGTCGAACAGAAATAGAGATTCTATTATTTGTCTTTTCCCCTGTAATTTTAGGAGCTGGTCAGATTTTTTTTCCCTGAGTTTAGCTAGCAACGAAGACAAAAGAAAGCTATCGTGGTCTTTTAATACCATCATGTCTTTAAGGTCGATACTGTGGCGCTCGTCAAGAATTAAAGGAAATTTAATAAATTCTATTGTGATGTTGCTCAAAGTTTTTATTCTGTCGAGGTTGACTTTTCTATTATCACAAAATACCGCTATATCGTACTCGCAACAGCTGTATGGTTTCTGCCCGCTAGCAACATGACATCCTATAAGACCCGAAGGATAAGGACTATAGTCATTAACGTATTGCACGACTGAAGAGGGGACAGACATCATCAAAGTAGGAAAGCTGGATGATTATAAAAGACAATATTGTATCAAATAATTAACAATTATACGCCAAAGATGTCATAAGTTTTATATGAAGATAATAAGTCACAATTAACCCGGCTCCGGTGGTGTAGTCCGGTTAAGCATTTCGCCCTCTCAAGGCGACGATCCCGGGTTCAAATCCCGGCCGGAGCAACTATGCTATCGGATTCAGTAGTCCGGTATGTTGTCTTCATCTTTTCTGGCAGCCGAAGCGCCAGAGTAATAGGGGGACTATCGTACTCGTCATCATCCTAGTAGCTGGGATTAATACCATCGTCAACTCGTAAAAAACCTTTCTTCATGAAAGCTCTCCAGAGTTCAGCTTGAAGATGCCATGCTTTTTCGTAAATATGGCGAGTCTTCGAGGTCCTTGAAATTTATTAAACCTGTTCCGGGACATACAGAAATGCATAGAATCCTTCCTTGCTTAAGAGAAAAAGTCAATAGATTTCTCTCCTATATTCCGCAATGTTATATAC
>JALZES010000047.1 GCA_030861915.1 Thermoproteota archaeon | reverse complement strand
CTATATAGTCAAACAACTTTTCATACGTAACAAATAAAGGGGACGCTGCAAATCTCAATCGAGAGATGACTGTAGAGCTCAAAGTACATCCTACATTCTTTAGGGAATTTGCTACTAAAACCTGGGTTTCACCCAATGAAATCATCAAGGAGCTAGTGGAGAATGCTTTTGATGAAGATGCTACGACTGTTCTTATCACTATTCTCAAGACTGGCTCAATTTTAATAGAAGACGATGCGGGGATGAACGCAGAAGGTATGGAGAAGTTTTTGCTTCTGGGATCTCCTCATAAGAAATACGACTCAATTTCTCCTAGACTTCGTAGAATAAGGACAGGTAGATACGGCACGGGCAGGCTGTCATTTCTGACGTCCTTTGAGAGTATGAAAATACGAACTAGGCGCGAGTCGTTTCATAAATCTATTCTCCTAGAGGCATCTGTACTAGACAATCTGTTTGTTGGAAACACTCCCTTGACTGAAATCGATGAGCCGCCCCTAAACAGGAATGGAACCGAATTGTCCCTCATGGGACCAAAACAATCAGTCGACTATTCGAAATTGTCTAGAGAAATTCGAAAACTAGCAATATTAAGACTGCCGCTATTTCAGGTTTTCATCAAATCCTCCGAGACTTATTCGGAGTGGGATTTCACAGGGGCGGAGGCTATTAAGGCTCCCGATATACAAGGTCATAGAATATCCGTGAACCTGGACGATGGAAAGATTATGGGTGAAGTAGTAATAGCGAGAAGACCACTTTCAGATGAAGAAAATGGCATTGCTATCATGGTGGGAAATCATATAGTAACGAGAAGTTCCTTTGGATTTGACAATAAGCTCAAGAGGGTGACTGGTTTCGTTAGATGTGATTCTTTGACCTCTAGGTTTGCTGACAAATCGGCAATTATAGAAGACGAAGAATACTCTAAATTTTACGGGAGCATGCAGAATTTCATCACAAATACTGTGATTCCGAGCTTGAGCGAATATGAGGACGTGTTAATAACAAGGGAGGAATCAAAGATCTATAAAGAGATTGACAAGGTGCTTGGTCAAGCAGTAGTTGAAAACATAGAGACAGAGGAAGTAGAAGGCTACGAGACTGTTGAGGTGAAAGAGATCCCACCGAGCGGGAAAGTCCGATCAGAAGATAGTCTGACAAAATCTCAAGAGCACCAAGGTACTGCAGTTACATCATTAAGCGACTCCTTTGCGGCCCACGATAGCGCGGGAGGTCAGTTTCTTCAGGACAGTCTAGAAGAAGAAGACCGACCAGTCTATACAGAGGCAGGCAGCACTCGAACCCCATCTCATGACTTTTCGGATCGAGACGGGACATCACTGACTTATGGTAATACCCAGGGTACAGCTCAGATTAGTCAACCTCCAGGCGACACGGGAGATATAGAACAGCACCCATTAAAAGCAACAATACGTAAAATTAGACGCCCGATACTCAAGAAAACTTTTGCATTAAAAAAAGTGGGGTATAAGGTGATTCCCTATGAGGATGAATCTGACTCCAGGTATAGTTTTAGCAATGAAAACGTCGTCTTTGTGAATAAGGCCAACTCTACATATACAGCAGAAGCAACAAGAGGGGACGAGTTTTTGCTGAGACATATCATAGGCATTGTGGCCGAAGCTATCGCGGGTTCTAAACATCCTGAAGGAAAAAGCGCACTAGAGCTCCAAAACAGGCTGGTAGCAGAAGCGATAAGAATTCATGACAACACCTCGAATAAAAATAGAGCTTAGGAGCATCGGTAGAAGTTTGATTATCAACTTCGGACCGTGATAGACATTTCATAAAATTTTTAATGTATCTTTCTGGCCTTTTACGACTACGAGATCTCGATCTAATATAATCCTTTTTAGAAAAGGCTAAATGAGATTGATTATAAACACGTACAAAACATGGCGTTTCAATTTTTTCCCGGAGCTACGGCGATAGGTATTTCCTATAGTGACGGAATAATTCTGGCTGCAGAAAAACGTGTATCCTACGGAAACTTCGTTGTGAATAAGAATACCAAAAAGGTATTTCCAGTCACCGAATATGTTGGAGCGGCGTGCGCAGGAATGATTGCAGACATGCAGGTTTTAGTACGACAAGTTTCTGCTCTTGCGAAAATAAGGCGGCTAGAAATCAAGAGATCAGTTGCAACCAACTCAATTGCGAAATTAATGTCGGTGATAATGTTCGAGAGGCGATATTTTCCACTGTTAACGCAGGTAGTGATTGGAGGAGTTGAGTATCGACCACAAATATACACACTAGATCCCCTCGGTTCTGTGCTCCCCGACGATTACGCCGCCGTAGGTTCTGGAGCGGAAATGGCCCTTGGTGTAATGGATGCAGAATACACTCAAGGTATGAGCGACGAGAAAGCTAGAGATCTTGTAGTCAAAGCCATCAAGTCATCGATACAGCGAGACTCATCAAGCGGAGACGGAATCGATCTCTTGACAATTACGAAGGACAGTCTACGGGAGGATCTGCTAGCTGTTAAGTAGCATAGGAGAATATAATGTGGATATTCAACCGGGATGAAAAGTGTACTTCGTCGCCCGTGGCAACGACGATCATTGTATGACTTTTCTTCCCTAAATAATCTTCCAACATAGCTAGAATTATTATGAACTGCGGAGCCGGGAGAATGAAAGCATTCTCCTGTGTGCATCCCACTGAATTACTCAATCTTCTATCGTATACGACCTTAAAGTGCCAACTAACTCCTTTGAGCTACTGACTTGCTTTAGGGATGCGCTAGTTAAGTTGCCGGTTCTTAACCGCAGGCAGAGGAACCCTGCATTTTACAACTGAAAAATAAACGTCAATTTATATATTTAGTATTTGCGGAACTATGTCCGTAGATGGATGCTAGGAACATTGGGTTGAGGAATATTGAAGTGGCAGATACAAAAATTTGTTCAATAGATGGCAACAACGGCAAACTAATTTATCGTGGCTACGACATCCTTGACCTCGTTAATCACTCGACATTTGAAGAGACTTCTTACCTACTGCTTCTCGGTGAGCTTCCACGTAATGGTCAGCTGTCTGATTTTTCTCGGCGACTCAGAGAAGCTAGATGTCTACCCCAAGAATTACTAGCGAGCATGAATAACCGTCTGCGAACAGCCCGACCGATGGACGTGCTCCAATCAAGTGTCTGTGAGTTAGCAGATTATGACCCAGATCTTGACGATGACACAAAGGAGGCCAACATTAACCGGGCCATTAACCTAATATCCAAGATTCCAACCATTGTGGCTGCGTGGGAGAGGATTAGAAACAACGAAGAAATAGTAACGCCCGCTTCAGAGGAAAACCATGCTTCGAACTTCCTGTATATGTTGAGCGGTACCAAACCGCATCCAAAAGAGGCAAAAATTTTCGATATCTGTTTGATACTTCATGCAGAACATAGTTTTAATGCTTCTACGTTTGCAGCAAGAGAAATAGCGTCCACCAGAGCTCACATGTATTCGTGTATAGGAGGTGCGATAGGGGCTCTTTCTGGCGAGCTGCATGGCGGCGCCAACGTCCAAGTTATGAAGATGCTCCTTGAGATTAACGATCCTTCGAATGTAGAAAGGTGGGTAAAAAATCGGCTTGATACGGGAGGAAGGATCATGGGGATGGGACATGCAGTCTATAAAACGACCGATCCACGTTCAGAGGTTCTTTCAAGACTGTCTAAGATTCTTTCAACAAGGAAAAAAACCCCTTGGTATGAGATCACCGAGAAGGTCGAGAGAATTACTCAGCAACACATGATGGACGTGAGAAAACAGGCTATATATCCAAATGTTGACCTATATAGCGCGGCATTATATCATGATATGAATATACCAACCGATCTTAACACTCCTATATTTGCAATTTCTAGAATCGCAGGCTGGTCATCGCATGTAATTGAGGAAAAATTTGCCGAGGCAGCACCTAAGCCAGCACTCTACCGACCAAAGGCACTTTATGTGGGAAGATACTGCGGACCGATGGGCTGCGAATACACCCCTTTAGGAGATAGAGAAATTGCATCAAAGATTCACAATAAAACAATCTCCTCGCGAACTAAATGAAGAAAGCAGTTCTTTCTAAAAGGGAAACCTCAATACTGAAGGACCTCATTCGCGCGAAGTGGCCTTTTGGTGCTCAGAATTTTGAAGGTGAAAAAAACTTTATTTGCTATGAACTTGAAAAAGGCCGTCGAATTGTAAGCAATAAAGCCTTCATTGCGATACAGACTGATTCCGAGACAATCGTTCCCTTTTTAGGAACAGGACAAATTCTAACTGCGTTTCCGTCGGTAGTAGTAGATATGGGAGCAGTAAAATTCGTGTGCAACGGCGCCCGTGTCACGCGACCAGGCATCATTAAATTTGATGCCTTTAACAGAGGTGACCTGGTTACGGTCAAAGACGAGAAATATTCAAAAGTCCTAGCGGTTGGCAGAGCACTAGAAGACAGCACCACCGCCATCAATAACAACAAAGGATATGTTATTGACAATATACACTACATTGGAGATGATTTTTGGGAATCTTATAAGGAGATAAATCCCTTAGAAATGAGAGAACAGAACTAAAGAGTCATGTGTGCACGCTCCCCAGCAATAAGGTTGAGCACCTTTCCTTTCCAGTGACTTGTCCTAAGGCTAGCTCAGATGTCAGCGGTCAACGTTCGGTCAACTGGCCCTTTTGCTAGAGGGTCAACCTGCTAGGTTTTTTTGGCTTTACTGGCATAGTCCTTTCGACTTTTACTTTTACGGGAAACTTCACTATGTATGAAAACTCTTGCGCCGGCGATGCTCGCAAGCTTCTCTCGGACTGGTTGGATAGAGGCGTAAGGGGAGGAAACCGGACCGAATATTTCTTGGATCTTTCCGATTTGTCTACCATTCATATCAATTACCGGTAACCCATTCACTTTTTTTCCCGAGGCGGCAGTACTAATCTTGACAATAATTCGACCGCTTCTTGCAGTATGTAAAATCTGTCCTAGCTCAAGCATAGCGGCTGCGACCTAATGTTTTGACCATCGCGTTCTATTTTTTAGCATCTTTTGGGCAAGTGAGAAAAGCAGTATATTTTTTCTAACATTATCTTTTTTAGGTAAAGCCACGTAACCTGACTTTACGAATGCCCTTCTCGGATACCTCGCGCCGTCGTTAATCTGATCCTGCTGAGGATCATATCCAGATTCCTTGGCTGCTTCAACGAGATCGGATAGTGTAGGATCAAATATCGCATGCTCTTTTTTTACCCTACGACCTTTGGCCCGAGGAAGGTTCTTATTGAAATAGTCCAACCACAAAATCACATAGTCGTAATCTTTCAATGGTCAGGTTAGTTATACCTTCGTAATAAATTTATGTTCAAATGCTTCCTGGCCTCGCCAAAGCAAAGAGGCACAAAATTCCAAGGTATTTGGCAAAAAGGTTCGTTGCGGCATCGACCACGAATATTCACAGTGCATCAGACTCTTGTTTTCGAATGACATTTGAGTATTTTTGTTTTGGCGTAGCCAGTATTGGTGTCTGTTGGAATATAAATGGCATGAGTTATCTAAGTAGATGGCTTGGACCCCAGCAATATCAGTCTCACAGGGCAAAAAGCAGTAAAGGTACATGTATTCCGACCTAGCGGCAGGAGGATCTGCACGGTGGTAGGCAAAGACGAGGAGTATTGGACAGCGCCAGAATTGGATTTCTGTTCCTGCAGAAGCTATTACTTCGGGTCATTATCCTCGGGAAGACTGTGCTATCACCTGAAAGGTGCCCACAAGGTAATTAGAGAAGGATCCTTTGCACTATTCGAGTTCGCGGACTGTGAATACGATCGTTTTATAGAGGCGATTATAAATGATACTTTGAAAAATGTACTTACGCCCTGAATAACATCATATTTGGTTAATTCACCTGGGTCCTAACATTTTATCTAGCAGATCGGTCCTTGAGTTTTTGAGCCCCTCTTTTTCCTATATCCCTGTAGAAACCTGAACCATATTTTTCCTTAACAACTGCTCCTCCTTTCTCGCCTATTTCTCTATAGAATTGAATCCCGTACTTCTCCTTTACTGAATGGCCTCCTCTCCCTCCGATAGATTGGTAGAATGATGTGCCGTATTCAGCTTTGACCACTTCTCCCCCCTTTTTGCCGGCATTTCTTAATCCCTCGGTGTTGAGTGCACGAGCACTCCCTCCTGCCTTTGCCACCCGGGACCTGGTTACCGCGTCGGCTGCAGCCAGACCTCGCGCGTGATGTGGAGCGGCTCCACCTTTCTTAGCCACTTTCTCTCGAATATCTCCTGGCGCCGACGCAAGCCCTCGTTTAGGCCTTTGCAGACCCTCTTCTTCAGCCATATAATCTATCTTAGTAATATGAAATAAAAGGGCATCACAGCGTGTTAAGTTATTTTGATGTCAAACCATTTATTATTCGGGAATCCGCATTTTATCTCTTGCAGTCTACCGGAAGAAAGAAAAATATCTTGATCATAGGCTCGGGCGGAAGGGAGCACGCATTGGGATGGAAACTCGCTCGGAGCAGGATGGTGAAAAAAGTCTTTCATTGTCCCGGAAACGGAGGGACCAAAAACAACGTCGCAATTGACCATTTAAATCATGACAAACTGATAGATTCTGCCGCAGAAAATGACTGCGAAACGCTTGTTGGACCTGAAGGACCATTGGCAGAAGGGATTGTAGATCAATTCCTGAAAAGAGGTTTAAGGATATTCGGACCCACGAAAGCCGCTACGAAGCTTGAATCTAGCAAAGTATTCAGCAAGCAATTTATGAAAAGGTTAGACATTAAGACACCATCATTTGCTGTTTTCACGTCTTATAGAGATGCAGAAGACTATGTTAGGGGCCAAACCCATGAGCTTGTGATTAAAACTGAGGGCTTAGCCGCAGGGAAGGGAGTGTTCGTGTGTCGCAGTCAAAAGCAAGCAATTAAGGCCCTCCAAGTGCTCATGTTTGACAAGAAGTTCGAGGATTCCGGCAACAGGGTCATTGCTGAAAGAAAAATACAGGGAAAGGAGGCATCATACATAGCAATTTGTGATGGAAACTCATTCGTACCTCTAGCCATTAGCAGAGACCATAAGCGAGCGTGCGATGGTGATGCTGGCCCAAACACCGGGGGGATGGGAGCTTATTCCCCTGTAGAGAATATCAGCGAGAATTTGGAAGCTAAAATAGTAAATCACATCATAAAACCAACAATTCGCGGCATGAGGGAGCTGGGGTCCCCTTTTTCAGGGTTCTTATATGCAGGGCTGATGCTCGACAGTGAAAATGGAACTCCTAGTGTTTTGGAGTTTAACGCTAGGATGGGTGATCCCGAATGCCAGAGCCTTATGGTAAGAATGGGCTCAGACTTGTACCCTTACCTAGATGCTGCTATGGACAAGAGACTCCACCTTATGCCGCCTATCAAATGGAAAAAACAGCATTCGGTTTGTGTGGTCATGGCTTCGAAAGGATATCCAGTGAAATATACTACCGGCCACCGAATTTACGGGCTGGATTCCCGTGTCTCCAGAAAAGTGGTTATATTTCACTCGGGCACTAGGAGAAAATTAATTCGACACATAACCACCGCCGGAGGAAGGGTTTTAAGCGTTACCGCAACGGGACAGAACCTCAGTGCAGCAAGAAGAGAAGCGTATACAGCTGTACGCAAGATAAAGTGGGGTGACGGGGGTGAGCATTATAGGACAGACATTGGGAAGCCTAGTATTGCGTAAATCAAGTGAACGCGCGCTTCTTTAAAAGTATAGAATCCCAGTTTCAGTTGACAGTCCATTTATCCTTTGGTCCAGACGAGATTGAGGTAAAGGGTTGGATAGCAATTGGAATCGATAACCTAAGCCCAGAGAAAATGACACCTTTGCATCCGCCATGTATCTGTCAAAATAACCTCGACCATAGCCTATTCTGGACCCTTCGTTATCAAATGCAATACCTGGAACCACGAGTAAATCTATCTCTGTTATTTCCGTCCCCTGTTTACTGGGTTCCTTTAATCCAAATTTGCCGACTACTAGGTTGTTCTCTTGGAGAAGCCTGTCATTTAGTTGGATGAATGTCATCTTGTCTGATTCAATTCTGGGCAAGGCGACTTTCTTGGCACTCTCCAGTGCTCTTCGGATGATTTCTTCTGTCCTCACTTCGCTTCCGATTGGCAAATATACTCCCAAAGTTTTAGAAATCAGGAAATGGCGAGAGTTCATAACATTGAGCTGGATAAGCCTGCTTTTTTCCGAAACCTCCATCGATGAGATCATATCACGCCTTTTCAGCATTGTTTTTCTGATTTTTTCTTTTTCTGCCGCCACACTGCTCATCCAGATAGATCGTTCCTTCCCCCAAAAGACAACATTGTTGCGGTGACCGTATTTCTTAACAACATGGCAACTGTCATAGGGCCAACACCCCCTGGAACGGGAGTAATCCATGAAGCCTTATCTTTGACAGAACTAAAGTCAACATCGCCACAAATCCTGCCGCTAACCCTGCTGATACCTACGTCTATTATTACTGCCCCTGGCCTGATCGTGTCCCCCAGTAAGGTGAATTTCTCCCTATTACCAACAGCACTTATTATCATTTCTGAGCTCATTAGTTTTTCCTGCAGTCTTCGAGATTTTGAATGGCAAATCGTAACAGTAGCGCCTCTCTCTGCGAGCAAACATGCTAACGGCTTACCCACGAGGCTGCTCCTGTTGATGATCGTGGCGTCCATACCAGTCACACCAATTTTGTAGAAATCTAGCAATTCAAGGATACCTGCAGGTGTACAGGGTGTGATTACGGGACTACCCTTCAAAAGCATACCTGCATTAAAAGGAGTTAACCCATCGACATCCTTCACTGGGTCCAGCAAATTAATAGTCTTATTTTGCTCAATGTGACTGGGAAGAGGCAACTGCACCAACACTCCATGAACATGGCTGTCAGCATTAAGGCCAGAGATTATTCCTTCCAGTTCTTTCTGCTTTAGTGCCTCACTAAATCTTAAGTCTCTTGTGGCGATTCCCAATTCTGCAGCAGCTCTTTGTTTCTTATTTACGTATGAAATTGAAGCCGGATTTTCGCCTATAAGGATCGTACTCAAACAGGGCCTTATCCCTTGGGTGACTAGTCGGTCAACTTGTTTTTTGACTTGTGCTTGTATCTTTGCGGCCACTAACAGCCCATCGATAATGTTCGCGCTCATTTTATCTGTGTTAAATATTTTACCAAACCTGGGGTAATGCTGCAGACAGCATACCTGCAAATCACGGCCCCAGGGATAGATTCGTTTGTCTTCAGAACGTTTTTCTATTTTAATATTACCTTGCGACCCTTGAACGTAACTTTTCTTTCTGCTATCAATCTTATTGCCTGAGGATAGAGTTTATGCTCTTGAGCCAGTATTCTCTTAGACAAGGTTCCTTCTGAATCTGAATCTAACACGCGGACAGACCGCTGAAGTAGAATCGATCCTGAATCTACTTTTTCATCAACAAAGTGGATCGTACAGCCCGATACTTTTACCCCGTACTCCAAGGCCTGCTTCTGGGCGTGTAAACCAGGGAAAGCAGGGAGCAATGAAGGATGGACATTTATAATGCGCATTTTATACTTGGCGACAAACTCGGGACTTAATACTCGCATATATCCAGCAAGGCAAACCAGACCATTACTTGGTGAAACATCATATTTCTCTAGAATTGAAACTAGCCTTTTGTCGTAAGACCATCCTCGCAAGCCAGAAGGGCTTAAGATTTCTGTTGCAATATTGAATTGTTTTGCTACGGCAATGCCTCTTGCTTGCGGGTTATTTGAGATGACAACTTTTGCATTGGAACCAATTAGGGTTCGAGTTTTAATTGCCTGAAGTATTGAGCGCAAATTGCTTCCCCTCCCTGAGATCAAAATTGCTAGTTTTAGCACCCTGAAAATATCCAAGAACGCGCTTAAACGTTTAGCGCTGTAAAATTAAAATAACTGCAGTAACACCATCAGAGATTATTGGTCAATACTGGTCCTGTGGTGACCCTATCAGAGTGTGGACTTGTCGTTCACACTAGTGGACGCAAAATTCTGCTAGATCCTCGGAGGGAATCGACATCGGATGTGATGTTTTTTTCCCATGCCCATTCCGACCATCTGATGACATCAAAAAAGAAAAAAATAGGTCACGCTGAGCGAGTCCTAGCATCAAAGGCAACGTCACATTTGGCCCGGCACCGAGGCGTCGATTTGTCTCTTGCAAACTATAAAGATTGTTGTGATGGTTATAGGTTAATTGACACATGCCATGTCCTTGGATCAAGGGGGTTATTAATAGATGACCAGATCTATTACACGGGGGACATCTCAACTAGGAAAAGAGGCTTCATGGGAGGCGCTCAAGTGCCGAAAGCAGATGTCCTAATCGTGGAATCAACCTTTGGCTCCCCCAGATATGTCTTCCCTCCTATTGATGACGTGATACACATAGCCAATAAAATAATAGGTGAAATGTTCGATAGGGGAGTATCTGTGCTTCTCTTGGGATACCCACTGGGTAAAGCTCAATTGCTCACGCAGTTATTTCAGCATTGGGCTCCTCTATTTATTTACGATTCAGTGGCAAAAATAAATACCATTTACAGGGAATTCGGAGTTGGCCTGAAAGAAGGCATAACATATTCCACGGCAAAACAGGGATCTCTCCTAGCAAAATCGACACCATGGTTAATGGTCGCTCCCTTGAGCTCAGCCAGGTCAGGATTTATTCGAGCAATTAAGGAACGATGCCGAGCGATTTCAATAGGCTTTAGCGGCTGGGCGATTGATAAGAGCTACAAGTTCATGATGGGTTTGGATTATGCGCTCCCGTTAAGCGACCACTGTGATTATGAAGAATTGGTACAGCTTGTCTTGATGTCTCGAGCGCGTAAAATTTATACTTTCCACGGATTTTCTACGGAATTCGCTCGATCGCTAAAGGGCCTCGGCCTTGATGCTGAGCCTGTGGCTCGTGCGCACAAGCCCCAGCCGTCCAAAGCGTCAGCGCAGAAGAGTGGCACCTTGGACGTGTATCTGCAAGCCTAGGCTCTACCTTGATCTCTAAAATAAGTAATTACCTTGTTCCCGAATGTTTCTATGTTCTTAAAGTATCCATCCCCCCAGAAACGAATTATGAAATGATTAGTTCCTGCATCTATAAACCGCTCCAACATTTGGATTACATCTTCAGGCTTGCCCACGCCTATTGCAGTTCTCGCAACGCTATCCGGTATCTTTAATGCTGCCCTCTTCATCTGTTCCATAAGTTCTGGCTTATTCATAGCGTATTCAGTAAAATACCTCCTGAAATCGAACTCAGAGTCTTGCTGAATATTGTGAACCTTTAGAAGTTCTGGCTTGTATAAACTCACCTTTACTGCATTTTTCATCTTGTTCCAAGCTTCCTCTCCATCGTCTGTAAAGTAAATGTCGACATCGTTAGCGAACTGAAACCCATTTAGATCCCGTCCTATTTCTTTGGCTCGGTCTCGTATTACGTTGGCATGATTCTTGAATAGTTCGGGAGTGTAACCAATTGGAATCCACCCGTCACCATACTTTGCGCATAGCTCTAAAGTCTTCGGAGCCCCGGCGGCAATATAAACAGGTGGCCTAGGCTTTCGAATGCTCCTGGCTTGAAGGCAGGCCTCAACAAGGTTATAGTGTTGTCCCTTGTAGCTCACACGCCGGTCTGGTTCCGACTCAAAAAGCTTCTCTATTACCTCGAGCTGTTCTTTGAATTTCGAGACGGGTTTCGAGAACTCAATTCCAAAGTCTACAACATTTTGTGCCTCTCCGGCACCGATTCCCAATATAGCCCTGCCCTTGGTTATTCTATCCAAAGTGATAGTCGAAAGGGCGATAGCTGAAGGATGTCTCCTTATCGCGTCTGTTACACACGTTCCGAGTTCTACGTGAGACGTAACAGCTCCTATAGCTGCTAGCATTAACCAAGCATCATTGACAACAGCATTTTTCCATTGAGGAACGTTAGAGTGGTCCATCGACCAAACTGAATCGTAGTCCATTCTATCAGCTATTTGACAGGCAGTTATCACTTGGCTTTCATCTAGCCCCAGTCGGGCAACGTTGAGCCCCTGTGTAAATCCAAACTTGACGTTCATTCAGAAATGTAATCTCTCCTATGTTGGCTAGGAATAAGGAGAAAAAGAAATATGATCTCTCCCATTAGTTCAAGAATCAATACTACGTCTATTTAAGTATGACTTGGATACTGGCACGCTCGCTCGAATTAGCTGTTGCTACTACGTAAATCAAGACTTAGCTCGCAAGGATCAGAGAAACTTTATATAATAAACCGATAACTTTTTACCTTGCCGAGGCATGCTCTTACCCTCAGAAATAGAAGCCAAGTCACTAATCCCCGCAATTAGATCCCTACTTGCGATAAAGCTAACCAAGGAGTATGATCTCAGGGAAGAGATAGTAGCCAAGGTTTTGGGCGTGACACAAGCTGCTGTTAGCAACTACATCCGGGGGACCAGGGGCGATACTCAGTTGATGTTGCGGCTTTCGTCTACGCCTCAAGTCAAGCTCATGATAGAAGAAATCGCTCGCGACCTTGCGACGGATAAGCTGTATACTCCAAGTACCATGGCTAAGCTTGTTGAGCTATGTAATTATATGCGATACACTTTCATAATCTGTGATGTCCATCATAGCATAGAATCTGAGATCGACGAGCAAATCTGTGAGAAATGCAAGGGAACATTACTTACTAGGAGATCATAGAGGACATGCTCAAGGGTGTAGTCTGATAACTCTTTATGCAGAGACAGAGAACAATTATTCCAGTTTTATGCTACCCGTTAGGACTAAGCTGTTCTGCTCATTGGTCGGCGCACCTTCGTCACTAAAAAGAATTAACTCCGATGTATCTCATGCCTTGCGATAGATATTACCTTGCTGCCATATAGGCGACCCAGAGCACCCTTTGCCCCATATTCTTCCGTAAACCTTAGACTGCCATCTTTCCGCACTTCGCTTCCCGAGATTAACAACGGAACGGGGTCTGCGCTGTGGGACCTTTTTACGCAAGGGGTAGAATGATCCGCCGACACTACGATGGAGACGCCACTCGACTTTGATTCATGTAGCATATGGTCAAAGAATAACCTATCAATTTCTTCAATATTCTTCATCTTACCTCTTGCGTCGCCATCGTGTCCGAACTCATCAGGACCTTTGATGTGCGCATAAATCAAGTCGAAACGAGGGATGTTCGAGGAGATTTCGTCTGCCTTCCGCTCATAATCATCAACTCTGCCAGATCTCAGGATCTCCATTTTCAGAATGTTTGCTATGCCGATTTCGACTGGCATGTCAACGATCCCTGCCGTCTTCATGTTGTATTTTTCCCCTATCGGTTCAAGTATAGGGATCCGATTACCTGCATCACGAAGGAGGACACAATTTATAAGTTCTATTCCACTCTTTCGTCTCTCATTATTTATTGGATGCGATCTCAGTATGTCAATAGCTTGATCGCTAAATTCATTTACCAGGCAAGCCGAAACCTTTGATTCTGGCGTACCGTCCCGAGGTGTACTCCTTTCGACCATGTCTTCGTATGAAGACAATCTCGCGACTCCTATTCCTGAAACTTTATCGTAGGCCGGATCGGTATTGCTAATTTCATCGGAAAGTTGCAAGTTTTTATGCCTAAATCTGACTACAGATCGATGGCCCACTGTTGGCTTGATAACAAGACTTACAGCTTGATCGCTAAATTTAATTTTCGAAGACAAACTCTGGCAAATCGAATCAGCCTCATGTTGTTGGATATTTCTTCCCGCTCTGCGATCAAGTATTCGTTTATTCTCGTCAATTGTAGCAAAGTTGCCCCTCATTGCAAGGTCACCATTTTGGAACTCGACCCCCGAACCCAATAGTTCGACTACTCCCCTTCCGACGTAGGCTTCGTTCTTAAAGTCATAACCCAGCATATTAAAGACCGCGATGTCGGATTGTGGCGCTATATCTTCGCCAACGGTGATTACTTCCCCCATGCGACCCCTCTTGGCTAAAGAGTCAAGGGCTGGAGTGGAGGCGGCTTGCAGCGGGGTGAACCCGTCTAACTTAGGATTAGGAAGGTCGCTGACTCCGTCGAGCAGGACGTACACAATTTTACTTCTCTCAGCAGACACCAGGACTCAGACGCTTCCGTCAAATTTATTTTTATGGATGCTGAAAGGAGCGAAGCTAGATGTACTATGTTCAAGAGCCGTGGTGAACCTCTTGAACGCGGTCCGCAAAATCCTTCATCGGACTGCCATCGGATGCTGCCTGTGAAACATATTCGAGGCTCTTGTATTTATCATAGCTGCGTATCTCTTCCACAAAGGAACTGCCGACCCGTTATTGTACTTGTTACAGTACTAGTTCCACGTCCTGCAGCAAAAAAACCCATAACTGATAAGAGCGAGTATCGCAACAGTCTTTCTACCAAAATGAGTTATTAGACGCTCTGATAGTATACTCCTCATGCAAGAAAGCGGTCGAAGTGTGAGATTTTCACATATCGGCATTTCGCTGGCAGAGTCTGAGACTATTTACAGTATACTTAATGGAACATTCCATGTGCTTGAAGACGATCAAGAATATCTGTTCAGGGACCAAAGCATGGCCGGAACTGTAAAGTTTAGTTTTCCATTCCCTTTTTCTGATTCTTTTTTTGAACTGTTTGCTGATGGATGGTTTGAATTGAAACACGTACTTAAGGACATGAAAAGGAGAAGAGGAAATAAAGATCTTGAAGTTCAATTTTACTTTGATGGCTTAATTCAAGACGAAGGAGTTGTTCACTTTGGTCTTCTTTTCCGACTCAGTAATCTGAATCAAAAGGAGTTCGAAATGGGACTCGAAAAGATTGAATATCATGTAGATACTATCACTATGGAATTATCCAAAATGCCGGAGAGGGGGTCGCAATCTATTTACTCATACAACCCGTTCAGACGAAAATGGATTCGGTAGGAGGATCGTGACGAGACAGGAGCAGACGGGATTTCTGAACAGAAGCCAAAGAAGACAAATGACTACCATCATCAGCTATGGAAGCGGTGATTCGGACAGGTGATGTTGGAATGCTCTTGGTTACAACCCTTGAGCTCTTCACAGTAGGTAGCAGTCTTCTGTATTGCGACAATAAGTTTAGATTCGAGGGAATGTGCCTTGCGCCGATATAGCTCAGAAATAAAATAAAAGTGAGAAAAAATCCTTCATGACAAGAGAATTTCTGCTTAGAACACCAAGCGACCACCACAATTTAATAGGACAACTAGCAGAAAACTGAATGTACCAAATTGGATGATACGTGTGACGTACTTATCACCAATGCCTCTCTTGTAATTCCTAACGGAGGAATAGCCTCTGATACGAATATTTTGATTGAGAAAGGAAAGATAAAAAAACTTACCAAATCTGTGGGCAACACAAACGCCGGAAAGAAAATCAATGCGAACGGAAAATATGTTCTGCCAGGTCTAATCGATCCGCATGTGCACTACGGAGTTTATACACCCATAGACAAGGCTGCGGCCACAGAGTCGAGGTCTGCATCCATAGGCGGCGTAACCACGGTTATTCGAATGATGAGACTTAACCGTAGTTATAGGAATATTGAAAAGCAGCTAAAAGCTAGTAATGGAACCCACTATGTTGATTACGCTGTACATGCATCCATATTCAATTATAATCAATTGGATGACGTCGATTATCTCAAGAAGAAAGGGGTTAACTCCCTCAAGTTGTACTTGAACCTGGGCCATGACCAGAACGTGATATCAATGGACCAAGATCCTGGAAGCAATAGCATCAACAATGAGAAAGTTAATGTTACCCGGGACTTGATGATTGCTACGCTGAAAAAGGCATCCAAGTCATCCTCAACCGTACTTGTCCATGCCGAAGATTCTTCCATATGTTCACAAAGAATTGCAAATGCCAAAGAGCACGAAAAGAAGGACGGAATCTCCGAAATAAAACCATTAAAGACGTGGTCAGATTGCCGACCCCCTGCATCTGAAGCAGAGACCATTTCTATATCATGTCATTATGCGAGGGAGTATGGCTGCCGTGTTTACTTCGTTCACCTGGGTTCTAGGCTTGCATTAGAAAACGCTGCTAGAGAAAAAGCGAGATCATTAGGTCGAATATTTGTAGAAACATGCCCTCACTACCTGACCCATTCAATAGATTACAATAGTATATTAGGGAAGGTGGTACCGCCATTAAGGACGAAATGGGATATCGAGTCCACATGGTGGGCATTGGCAAACGGGGTAATTGACACCGTAGGAAGTGATCACGTTGCAAATACTTTGTCACTAAAGAGAGGGAATGGCGATCTGTGGTCCTCTTTAGCCGGATTTCCAGGAGTAGCAACCCTTCTGCCAGTCCTTCTAAGTGAGGGAGTGAATGAAGGTAAAATAGATCTGGTCAAAGTCTCAGAGCTCACCAGCTATAACAGCGCGAGGATCTTCGGCATGTTTCCAAGGAAGGGGACAATAGAAAGAGGTTCAGATGCCGATCTCGTTATCGTTGACCTGTCATTGAGGAAAAAAGTGTCCCCCGAAATACTCCATTCCTACTCGGACTATACAATCTATGACGGCTGGGTGCTTCAGGGATGGCCAATAATGACTATGGTAAGAGGTGAAGTTATTATGGAAAACGGTGAGATAAACGAATCCGCTCTTGGACACGGTCAATATGTGGCGATGTATAAATAAACAGGAAGATACTGCTAATGCATTTCTCCAAACTTAATTACTTCATATGAGCCGTCGGGGTATATCTTGTAGTAGCAAACATTTTTTGGCCTAGGGAAAAGTCCCACTTCGATGACACCAGGAATACTCTTAATATTGGTTTCCATTGTCTTTACAGATCTGATGGATTCGAATTCAACATCGAAAATAACGTTTCCATTTTCGGTAAAGAATGGGAATCCCTTTTCTAGAAATCTTAACCTGCATTCAATTACTCTTATTCCGAAGTTTTTTATCTCTCTATTAAATAATGCTCGTGCAAACGGATGAACTTCAACAGGTACCGCACGATCCAAATTGTTGACGTACTTTCCTATGTCTGCCAATATTACTAACTTTCGGGCGGCTTTAAACAAAATCTTTTCTCGGAATAATGCACCTCCTCCTCCTTTTATCATATGATATTCAGAATCTACCTGGTCAGCCCCGTCTACTAGAACCTGAACATCCATAACTTTGTTTTCATCTGTAATTCTCAAGTTGTATCTCTCAGCCTGCAACTTAATTTGTAGGGAGGATGCTATAAATCTGAGAGAATCTTTACTAGAAGAATTCCCAACCTGTGACACGAAATCTGCTACTGTTTTCCCGCTCCCCAATCCAATTATCTGTCCCTCAGTATCTAGAAAATGTTCCCTAATATGCTGAGAAAAGTCCTTTGGCCTGTCTTTTGCAGAAGAGTTGCGGGAGCATTCTGACTCGTACATTAGACAATTGTTTTTCTAAGTTTGTTTGTTATTTAAAGGCATAGATATTACTTTATTTGTGTTACAAATGAGACCACTAGTGGTGTCCTTCTAGGTTGGCTAGAGCATCTTTTTTCTCCATATTGGTTGGTTGCCCGTTTGGAGATCCCTTCTCTTCACTTTCTAAACGTTTTAAAGCCGCAATTATTTCTTCTTGGGTTTCTTGTATCTTCTTTTCTTGTTCAGATACTGCTTCAGAATGACGGGTGAAGAAGAGGGAGGGTTTGCGAGTCTGACCCTTATTCTTTGCATTCCTTTCGGAGATAGTATCTTTCGATGAAACAGAACTGAATTCTAGCCTTTCTTCTTTCTTCTTGGAAAGCTGCAAAAGCTTCTCATCGAGTTGCTTTATTTTGTCGTGTAAAAAATAATCCAGATCCTTTCGCAGGTCTTGGATGTCAGTGTAGTCTAAAGTAGACCGCATTTCTGCTATTTTCTTTTCATAGGTCTGCAATTTCTCGTTATATTGCACATTCAGCCTATCGTACTCACGAGGGTCAATTTTTCCTTGGTTCATTGCCTCAAACGCCCGGGTTAGAGCTTCAGCCGTTAGGCTTTTTTCAAATTCCAATGATTGGATAGACAGTCTCAGTTCGGAACTGGAGGTAAAAGGCCTATTTCTAATTTTGGTAACAGAAGATTCTCCCCTTTGCCCTAACTTCCGATTCATAAGTAATCCTGAGATAGTTCCTAATAAAAGGAACAATATGGTCGTTCCAACTGCAATGAATGATGGCGAATTTTCCAGAACCATTACCATAAGTCTCCTTTATCTTTTTGAATATAATCCCTGGTAAGATAAAATTCTTTTCCCGGATTAAGGTGCAACGTTCATCGAGTAAAGCTGTCATAAAAAAAAGGTTACAGTATGATCGTGTTTTTGGGTTCATTCGCTTTTGCCTAAGGCATCCTTAGCTCAGTTAGTATCACTAGCAGGGCGTTTTTTAAACTTCCACTCTTAGCTCATCGACCAAGTTTTGCATCCTTAGCTTCTTTTCCTTTCCAGTTCTTAGTGATTTTATGATTACTTCTCCATGCTCTATTTCCTTCGGTGCAATTATAACCACCACGGATGCCGCTTTTGACGAGGCATCGTCTAACTGCCTCGATAGAGATCGATGCTGGAGATCAAAATCGGTAACGAATCCACTGGCTCTGAGATTTGAGACGAGACTCATTGCCTTTGCCCTAGTCTTTTCCGAGGTACAAGCCACGTAAACTGTTTGGCTGTGGCCATTTAGCGATAGGTTTCGCTGCCGAAGGCTCAAGAGGATCCTCTCCACACCTGCCGCGGCGCCTACTGCACCCATATCCTTCCTCTCAAATAAATCAGTCAGCTTGTCATAACGTCCTCCGCCAGCTAACGCACCAACTTTAATCTGCGAGTCGAAGGCCTCAAATACGATTCCAGAGTAATAATCCAGGCCCCTGACTATGCCGAAGTTAACCATCGCTTTTGTAACCTGGCGAGACTTTAAGACCTCCATTAACTCCGCCATTTTTTTCCAGTTCTCCAGATCCGTCAACTCTCTATTATTGCTAATATCAAGAAAGTCGCCTCTTATACTCGAGAACGAGATTATTTTTTCTAGGACTGGTACGTGAATCCTGCCTCCGTATTCTTTGAGTATTGCCTGAGATCCTTTTTTTTGAACCTTATCCATTATTCTAAAAACTTCAGAAACAGAGTCTTCGGCCGTAATTACGAGTTTTTTAGCTACGAACTCTTCAACCAGAAGGCGGTGGTTTAACTCGATGGTAACATCCAAGCCCAGCTTTGTAAGGAATACATACATGAATTCGATTACTTCTAATTCTGATGCAAGACTTCGGGACCCATAGATTTCTACATCGCACTGATGGAAATATCTGTATCTTCCAGATTGGGGTTCGTCATACCTCCATACTCCTCCAAATGATCCTATCTTGACTGGTAGCTTAAGGTCTCTTCGCCGAGTTACAAATCTAGTCAGCCCTATAGTGAGATCAAACCTTAGGCCGATATTTCTCCCTCCTTTGTCAGTCATGGTGTAAATTTCATCCGAAATATCTGGTCCCGCCTTGGCCTCAAGAGTTTCCAATGTTTCAAGAGTGGAGGGCTCCATCATTGTGAAGTTAAATATTCGAGCCGACTCGATGAACTTTTCTCGTACGTGATTAATTCCATCTAGATCTACTGAGTCTAAATCTCTCATTCCACGAGGAAGTCCTAAATTCACAACATGAACCATCAGATGTTACAATTTAGATTTTGCTCTTCAGTATAATAAACCGGGCTGCCTAAAACAGACATGTCTAGGCCTGATTTTCGGTATATTGATCATGTGAGCGATTCAATCGTAGAAGCTTACGGACACACCTTATGTGAAGCGTTTGAACAGTCAGCACGGGCACTCACCAATATCATGTGCGATTTGTCAAGAGTAAATCCCCAAACGAGCATAAACATTAAGACATCGGGCTTTGATCAAAAAAGCCTTCTCTATAACTGGTTAGAGAATGTATTGTTGGCACTTCTCGTTGATAATCTTGTGTTGGCAGAATTCAATATTACGCTACGGAAGTACAAGGGCGAGTTTCGTCTACATGGAATATGCAAAGGAGAACCCTTTTCTCGGCATAAGCACGACTATAAGGTCGAGGTGAAGGCAATCACCTACCATGAAATGAAAATCTTGTATAGAAGGGGGAAGTGGACTATAAGATTTCTGGTGGACCTTTGAGTCTGACCTTTGTCACATTCGATACAGATGGTATCAAGGTACATGTTACCGTCCCGAGTCGAGCGGGAAAAGCATATCTATAAAATCTTATATATTAATTCCCCAATAAAAGGATGGTACCATGAGTGACAACGAAAAGATGGCTAGCGGTGCTAATCAATTACTCGAGCTTTCAGAGAGAAACTTTGATGATACCGTTTCAGGAGACAGACCAGTCTTAGTTGATTTCTGGGCCACATGGTGTGGTCCCTGCCAGTTTATGCTTCCTATTTTCGACAAGCTCGCAAAGAAGTACGGTCAAAAGGTCACGTTTGGAAGACTTAATGTGGACGATAACCAGGGTATAGCAATGAGATTCGATGTGTACGCAATCCCAACATTTATTGTCTTCGTAAATGGAAAGGCAATAGATAGAGCCGTAGGGGCGGTGGGAGAAAAAGGTCTGGAAGGCCTTTTACAAAAGTATCAATAATCAATATAGTTTCTTAAGTCATTTAGAACAGAACCACCGAGTCAGGATGTACGCTAAATGTAAGCATAGGATGGATCAACTTTTCTCTTCATGGCTACTAGCCTGTCTAGGATATCCTTTTCTTCTTGGGAAAGGCGATAGCCAAACCGTTCTAGCAATAATTTTGCCTCTTTACTCCGTAAATCGGTGTAAAAGATGTCGCCCTCATTAATGTGTCTCCCGACGGAAATATCCTTTATCGATACGGCCACTTGTTCACCCTTGGTGGCTTCATCGATTGGCTTTCCATTTTCCTGGATCTGATGAATCGTGCCAATCTTCTTCCCATCCTCATTTAGTACGTTGACTTTCTGACGCAACCTGCCTATCTGGATCTCAGCTCCAAAAACTGCTGGATAATTTCTTCTGAAAATGAAACCCTTCATAAATTGAAACCTGCAAACAGGCGGAATCTCATTGAATAGAATAGAGTCTTCGTGTTCCTTCTGGTACCTTACCCATTCCGTGTAACTTCTCACGAGGTTGTAAATTATATTTTCGTTGAAAATCTGAATCCCTCTTTCTTGGGCTTCCCTGTTCGCTTCCTCTAGAATTTTAACGTTAAAACCCAAAACTACACCCAAGTACCTATTCTTCTCTTTAACTGCCGAGGCAGCGAGGATATCTCTTCTGGTAATGTGTCCTATGTCTGCTTTCTGCATGGGGACATCCGCCTTTTTTAACATGTCTCTGATGGCCTCAAGTGAACCTATAGTATCGCATCGTAGTATTATCCCGTTCGTATTCGTATCGGTTATTATCGCATTCCTAACCTCATCTTCCACTATGGGCCTAAGGCTAGTCTCTTGCTCTTTGTTTTCCAACACGTAGAGGGGACTTCCTGCGAGTACACCGTCTAAGTCAGGAGAAGTCACCTTTATTCCTGCGGCGGACGTCACTTCGCTGACGGGTTTAAACTTATCCCGAGGATCCCGCATCTCGTCAAGTGGCTTTGGAAGAAGCAAGGCCTTTATCTTTGTGGTGACGGCTTTGTCTCTCTTTGCGACTAGTACCGTGTCACCTACTCTTAGAATACCATCTATAAGTATCAAATTTGCGGAAGGGCCTAGCCCTATCTCTTCATTTACTTCGAGCACGATTCCTCTAGCGGGTCCTTCTCTTCGTTCTAGTCTCTTGGACATAAACTGTTGAGAAAGGCCGACGACAACTGCCAACAGCTCTGGGATACCAATATTCTTCGCGGCACTCACAGGAACAATTGCTATCTCCTTGGTGAAGTCTTTGACACGCCAAAAACCCTCCGAGTTGTACCCAAGTCTCGAAAGAGACCCCACGACGTTATAGATCTTCTCATCCAGCAGTTCGGTAATAGAAGAGTCCTGTGCTTTTACTTGTTCCGTGACAAAGGGCGAGTTCAGTTGTCGCCAACCAGAGATCATGTCGATTTTGTTAAGGGCAATAACAAAAGGAACCTTCCGTTTCTTCAATATCTCCATGCTCTCATATGTTTGAGGCTCAAAACCTTTGTTGACATCTGCCACAACTATTGCTATGTCTGCAGCAGAACCACCGCGACTTCTGAGATTGGCAAAAACTTCGTGGCCGGGTGTGTCTATTACCAACAGACCTGGAATTGGAGATTCTGACTTTGCGAGCTTTTCATACAAAGGACCGGTTAGTCTCCTTATGGTATCTATCGGAAAGAAGCTAGCACCTATGTGTTGCGTGATCCCGCCAGCCTCCCGACCTTGAACTCCTGTGCCTCGAATTGTGTCTAGCAAAGAAGTTTTGCCAGAATCTACATGACCCAATACAACTAGGACCGGCTGACGCAGATTCACTTAGGAACGACTAAAAATGACTCTAGACTCTTTTATGAAGCTTTCAGGAGAATCTGAGGCATGAATGACATTTTCTGTGAGACCCAATCCATAATCTCCTCTTATCGTTCCAGCGGCTGCTTCAAAGGATTTGGTAGCCCCTGTCATTAGTCTGACAGTATCGACTGCATGTTCACCTTCTAGCACGCAAGCTACTGCTGGACCAGACGAGATGAAAGATACCAAATCCTCGAAAAAAGGCTTCCCTTTGTGCACCGAATAAAATTCATCAGCTTCCTCAGTAGAAAAGACGAAAAAACGCAAATCCGTTATCCTGAATCCTTTGTCTTCGAATCTGCTGATGATTTTGCCTAATAATTTTCGTCTTATTCCGTCGGGTTTGACAACAATGAGGGTCTGGTCGCTTGTCAATATTATTTCCTGACCCTTACTCCGCCCTTTACGTACTTGCTTGTCCACTTCAATTTGCGCGGATCTCTCTTTAATACTCTCAGGTTCTTCCTGCATTTGTTAGAACAGGTCCACTGCACCGACCCATCATTTTTGACCAACATGGTTCCTTGACCCATTGTAACCATTTTGCCGCAGAAAAAACAGTTGCGTAAGGATGACGTAGCCTTGCTCAAGACTTTTAGTCACCCACATGATTTATGGAAAAGCTCACTTTATCTTTCGGGCCTCTCTCTCAGTTTCCCGCAGCATGAGTATGTCGTTCATCTTAATAGATCCTTTCACGTTTCGAGTAAGTATACGACCTTTATCCTTTCCTTCGAGGACTCTGACTCGAACTTGGATCACCTCCCCAGCTATTCCAGTTCTTCCTACAATTTGAATAACTTCAGCAGGAGTAACTTTTTCCTCTACGTTGCGGCTCATATATTTCGCTTCCTCTATTGCTCCTTCTTTTTGATAGCGGGCGTGATCGAGGTCACTACCTGTTCGATTATTTGTTGCGCTTCGCCAGAATCTACAATAGTAGCCGCCGCTGAACCGACATCAATTCCTAATGCTGCGCCAAGCTGCTGTTTACTTGGAACAAACACATACGAAGCATCCCTTTCTTCGCAAAGGATCGGTAGGTGAGCAACGACCTCAGGGGGTTCTACATCTTCGGCTATAACGACTAACTTGCTTGTCCCTCGCTCGATTGCCTTCGTGGTCTCGTTTGTTCCCTTTCGTACCTTACCGCTCTGTTTGGCCAAACGCACAGCTTCGTATATTGCATTATCCAGATCTTTGGGAGTTTCAAATTTAACATAATACGGTTTACTCATTATTTCTTATATCACCCATCGGGATCATCATTCGTTCCTTCTATGGAATCAGAAGCGTATTAAAAGTGTTATCTATGGTACTCCGGCCGGTAGCATGTGCCAAGGACCAATAAAATTATTTATTCGCAAGCAGATCTTTTGCTTGGATTCGTACGTAGATAGATTAATTGCTCGCGCGCTTTGAACGCGTTAGAATTCGATATATAGACTAGGTCTGAGGAGCCGTTATCAATTCCTGCCTTATTATATGAGTATATTCTTCTAGTTTAGAATCCAACAAACTCTTATCGGTGGATTCTGCGTACACACGTATTATAGGCTCAGTCCCACTTGGTCTTACCATTATCCAAGTTTCGTCGTCTATCCAGACCTTTACTCCGTCAAGGGTTTCAATACTACTGGGGCTACCGTGTCCAAGGACTTTGTTTAGGACTTTGGATGCGACCCTTTCATTGGGACATAAAAATTTTGACTTGAACTGAAAAATCATAGGAAGTGTACTCATGAGGCTTGAAAAACTATCTCTTGGATGGGAAGCTAACATTTCTAAAACCAAAGCAGTTGTCATAGCTCCGTCTCTCACTTCGTTTAACCCGCCGTACATGAACCCTCCATTTTCCTCCATCCCAATAATTGCTCTCCGCTTGACCATTTCTCTTGATACCTCTACACTTCCCACCTTCGTAAAAATAACCCTGGCGTTTGCGTCCTTGGCCACGAGTGGAACTGCGAGAGTAGTATTAATCGGGCAAACTATCTCTCCGTTGTGATCCCTTGAGTTTAATAGAAATCTTGCCAATAATGCTCCCAACCTATCCCCCGGGTAAACCGCTCCCATTTCATCACAAAATATGCTGCGATCCCCGTCGCCGTCATAGGCTACCCCAAGATCAGATCCTGAAGCGACGACTGCGTTCGACAGTGACATCAGATTGTCAACAGTCGGCTCTGGACCTCGTCCTGGAAAATCTCCATCAATGTCGCAGTTGACTGCAAGCACCTTGCAGCCGAGCCTTTTTGCCAAAACCGAGCTAACGGGGCCTTGAACACCGTTCCCTCCGTCTACAACTATTTTAAGTTCACAGCGGCGAATACTTTCATGATCGACGAGGCTAAATAGAGCATCCATGTAGGACTCAACTATGTTTTCTTCGACAAATTCCCTTCCTATAGATGCATTCAGAGAAGATTTATTCGAATAATAGATTTCCTGGACCTTGAGCTCGTCTTCCCTTGAAATCTCTACTCCATCGTTGGCCACCGGCTTGACTCCGTTATACTCGGAAGGGTTATGAGAAGCAGTGATCATTAATCCTCCATTGTAATTGCCGTTCCTGATGGCATATTGAAGGCAAGGAGTAGGAACTGCGCCAGCCACCCCCACGTTACGTCCGTCAGAATTAAGGGCCGAGCATACTATTCTCGAGATTATGGGACTTGAATTCCTTCCATCATATCCGAGTAATAATGGTCCTGGAGGAAAGTACTGTGCAAGAGAGTCCGATAGGCGAATAATTTTTTCAGGAGTTAGATCTCTTCCGAATATTCCTCTAACTCCATTAGTCCCAAATAGGATTTTATTGTTCTGACTACCCATTTGTTATTCCCCTTATCCAAGAGAAGATGCGGCATAATTAATTCCCTTCGCCTGCATCGCATAAAACCACATTATTTACTCCATGGAGAAGCATGAGAAGATAGGTCTGTTCCATTCTGATAATAGATAAATGTATGGACCCTACTTACAAGACTGGATAGAATCGCGGGGGTCGCCAAGCCCGGTCAACGGCGCAGGTCCTTTTCACTTAGTAGAAGAAAAGGTGCGAAGCTTAGAAAGAACCGGCAAAAGTAGGCTGCACGTTTTCCTATAACCCTGTTCCTTAGGGATTCGTGGGTTCGAATCCCACCCCCCGCACCCCAAGTCTTGCATGGCAGGCCTAACTATTGAAATCCAAACCATAGGAAGGTCGTCAGCAACCTTGCCTGAATTAGAA
>JALZES010000038.1 GCA_030861915.1 Thermoproteota archaeon | reverse complement strand
GGGAAAGAGACGTTACCGAAGCAATAGATGGCGAACCAATAGGTATTCTGCCGGCAACTTTAGAGGTTCTAAAGGGCGCCTTAAATATCAGAATGTAACCATTGTTTAAACAAATCAAAGGGATGTTTACTTCCCCAGAGTCTACTTTCTTCTTTTTATGGTATAACAGCTTTTTGTTTCTGCATGTTATTTTCCTACAAGTATACACCCAGCTAAATCTTTATTTCGGATAAACCAATTTAAAGAAACTTGCTAAAAGCAAAGCTAAGGTACGACAATGGTACTATCATAGTAACAGGGATGGCTCATGTCCCATTTGCCTCATTCGATCCGAGGACAAAATCTATGAGAGCCCCGGCTTTACACTATCAGAATATTGTAGAATATTTAAAACAAAGCGAGATTGAATGCGATGATAGTGTTTTGGAGCTTATCCCTTCTCCGATTATATCGATCGATAAGAAGAACGTCCACCTGGCTTTAAGGGAATATCAACAAAAAGCACTTGAGAGCTGGACCGAAGCAGGAAAGAGAGGATGCGTGGTACTACCCACAGGTGCAGGCAAGACAGTTATCGGTATTAAGGCAATCGAACTGGTAAACTCAGCTTCTATAGTTGTGGTACCGACAATTGATCTCATGGATCAATGGACTTCAGTTCTATCAAAGTACCTTCCTAATATGAAGGTCGGGAATCTAGGTGGAGGAATGGATGACATTGAACCTATCACTGTTTCTACATATGATTCCGCATACCTACGCGCGGCAGCTTTAGGAAACAAATTTGCTTTGATGATATTCGATGAAGTACATCATCTAGCGGCACCCGGCTACAGAACAATAGCGGAACAGTTCGCGTCTCCTTTTCGACTTGGATTAACTGCCACAATTGAGAGGGAAGATGATTTGCATAAAGACTTTCCAAAGCTCGTTGGTGGAATAGTATTCCAGGCATATTCTAGGGAACTCGCAAGGAACAAACATCTGGCCTCATACGAAATAGAGAGAAGGCAAGTGAATATGCTACCAGAAGAGCTTGAGGAGTATAATAAAAACTTTGGCATATATCAAGTCTGTCTGAAAAAGATAGGTCTGAGGATGCAGTATGCGGGGGCATTTAGACGGTTAATAATGATGTCTGGAAGAAGCAGAGCCGCAAGGGAGGCTGTCTTGGCAAGGAACAAGGCAATGGATATTGCACTAAACAGTAGATCAAAGATAGAAGAACTAAAGAAAATATTGGCAGAAAAACGGGGCCAGAAGACAATTATATTTACTCAGCATAATAAACTAGTGTATGATATTTCAGACAGATTTTTAATACCATTTATAACTCACAAGTCAAGCAAGCAAGAAAGACATGACGCTCTCAGTGGATTCAAAGATGGAAGATATAACGTCATTGTTACGTCCAAGGTTTTAGATGAAGGGGTAGATGTACCAGATGCAGAACTAGGGATAATTCTCAGTGGAA
This sequence comes from Thermoproteota archaeon, assembly GCA_030861915.1. Lineage (GTDB taxonomy): Archaea > Thermoproteota > Nitrososphaeria > Nitrososphaerales > Nitrososphaeraceae > TH5893. The sequence goes on along the minus strand of JALZES010000038.1, from coordinate 4,521 downwards.
CTGGAAGTAGCAGAGAATTTATCCAACGACTTGGAAGATTGCTAAGGCCTAAGCCCGACTCAAATACGAAGGCAAAATTGATCGAGATTATATCATCTGGCACTCGTGAGATAGGAACAAGTGCCAAAAGGAAAAGGGCATTGAAAGACTAACAGAAAAAATGGACTTAACAGAATTATCCACTGTATCACCATAAGCAATTGATACAATTGTAATATTAAGATCCTTGACATGGCAAAATTTGTCCTGCCCTAAGAATATTCTTCTCGGACAACCTGAGGAGAAGATGCCTTGAATATAGCATAAACGTAGTCATTTTCTTTTATTCCAAGATCAATTCTAGATTCCTCAGCAATTTTCGCAGTTATACTGAATCCCTCTACAAACAAGCGTATAATTACTATACTCGAATTGTCATAGCTGGCTGTAATACTAATTACTCTAGCTTTTACAATATTTCGTGCACTCGTTTTTACAGCTTCCTTGGATAGAATTATGTCTTCTGGTCTGAGTAACATACCGACTCTAAGGCCAACGATGTAGTTTCCCAGAGTCTCAAGCATATATGGACCAATACTAAATGTAGTAACGCCAGCGTTTGAACGTACAACTTTTCCTTCTATATAGCTTCCACCCGTAAAGACATTAGACAGGAAGTGTGAAGAAGAGCTATTTGAATTGACTAATGTGGATTTGAGCCTGTCTTTATACAATATGGCTCCATTATGGAGTACAGAAACTGAATCAGCTAGACTATAAACATCATCTTCAAAATGCGTTACATATATTGTTGGTACGCGTAGACTTTTGAGAACTCTCCTCAGCTCGAGCCTCAGCTTAATTTTGGTAGGATTATCAAGATGTGCTAGAGGCTCATCCATTAGCATAATCCTTGGCCTTGTTACAAGCATCCTAGCCAGAGCAACCTTTTGTCTTTCTCCTCCGCTTAGCCCCTGAGTACGTCTATCAATCAAATGACATATACTAAGATCATCTAAGAGATTCAGAATCTGCATTTTATTTTCTTTTCTGCCTTTTTTATCAAGACCAAAAACCACATTCTCATAAACGGTGAGATGCGGAAATAAACTTGGATTTTGAAAAGTATAACCTATTCTCCTAGACTCCACAGGAGCTTTAGTCATGTCTGATCCATCCATGAAAATAGAGCCGGCATCAGGATTTAGGAACCCTGCAATAAGGTCTAGAATGGTGGTCTTTCCACTTCCAGTTGGCCCAATCATAACCAGGATCTCCTTATCTTCTATTTTCAGATTCAATGGACCAAGTCTAAATCCACTGGTAAACTTTTTAGTTATATTTACAAGTTCTAATGCCAAATACTATTGTTCACCACTGTCCGACCTGCGTAAGCTAATTACACGCTGCCGTTTAGTGCTTGAAATATAGAATACGACCATAATCAAGAAAGCAAGTAGCAAAAGTAAGATGATACCCGAAACAGCCTGTTCTAATCCCCCGATTGCATTATCCTCGAAGATCTGGATAGATATTGTATGGGGATTATAGGCCATCATCATGGTAGCTCCAAGCTCCCCAACAGCTCTGACCCAGGACATCATGATGCCTATGATTATCCCAGTTTTGGCCAATGGAAGTGATATCCAAAAAAAAGTTTCTAGTCTACTTTTACCAAGTGCCCTTGCAATTTTTTCATATGATTCATTCACTGATTCAAATGCCACTTGACTTGCGAGAATCATAAACGGAGAAGCAACATATGTTTGAGCGATGATAACTCCAAGTAAGGATTGAGTGAATTCAACTCCCGGAAAATTTTGTACCAAAGAAGAGTTTGGACCAAATACACCCAATAGTAGAGCGCCACTCGCAAGCGGAGGCAGAACTAACGGAATGATAATAATAACTCTAAGGACAAACCTTCCCCGAAGATTAGTATATCTTGCTAGGAGATATGCGAAAGGCACTCCAAATAAAGCAAGAAGTAATGTTGAGATTGTTGCTGAGGTTAGGCTGAGAACAAAGGCATCCCAGAGCTCTGGCCTTGTCAGAGACTCTAATATATTTCTAGGTTCTGCCCGGGTGAGGATAGTAGCAAGGGGATATATTATGTAGGCTACAGTAATCCCAGATAAGACCAGTATTATAATGCTAAAGCTGTGATGCTTCATTATTCTATTTGCGATCCAAACTAATATTATTTGTATTTTGCAATTCTATGACCTTATAATTGCCCGAATGTTATTATTATTGCTGTTTAGTATCTACTGCGAGGAGATTATAAACGTAATAGCTTGCTCCTAAGCCATAACCCGCAAGAAGCTAATGTTTTCATCTTTCACAAGAAAAAGCCCTGTCTTTATCTTATAGTGGACCTGGAGCCGTAGGTAATAAGATGCCAGTAATAGCTGCGGCTACCCATACAATAAATGCAATAACAAATGACTTCAACCAGCCCATGTTATAGAGCGCTTTTAATGTCAAGAGCCATACAAATCCACCTGCTATTGCAGCCCAGAAACCATTCCCTAGAAGAAAATAGGTTATACTGTATACAATCGCACCAATAACGGCTGTTATAATTGCCGTTTTGATGCCCTCCTTTTCTCCGAACAATTTAGTCACAAGATAAATTATGATACTAGAAATTATTACACCAATTACAAAGCTGACAAAACCATACAAAGAATCTACCAAATGCTCAGTAGAGATCAGATCTCAACTCACATAAAGGTAACTGGCCGTATGACTATAACAATGATTACTGAATTTGTTATAATAGTCTATAATAGATTGTCGTAAGTGACGAGCAATAATATTGGAGAGTAAAGCCCACCATAATTTTGTTGAGCTAATAAGACCTTTCACATTTATTGTTTGATTTCAGTTTTGGATTCTCTCAGCACAGGTTGACTGTAGCAGGAATATCCTATTTTGAGTTGCACTGATCTTCAGATGCAAGTCAACCAAGAGATTACTAATCTGACATTAGCAGCTGCAGCTTAGTTTGGAGCTGTACTCGGTATAGCCATGGGCCTTAATTTCTATTGCATTGCTCTTCTTGTAATACCAGTTGCTGTACCTGTTTCCAGAATTTTTTATATTTCTAAAAATGGAAAATCTGGAATATAGCAACGGTGTGTGGCAGAAATGCAATTTCTGCTAACTTTTCATGGTCACCGCACCTTCAGTGTTCGGCACAGTCAAGGCTGCAAATGGTAGTATGAGGGATACTATTATACGGGAACATAAACATATCAAGATATGAGTTCCCACGACTACATAGGAGTAGAACAAAACACTCGAGCATTTTTGGAGAGTCTACAGCAGAATCCAGGGCCACCTCTTTACAAGTTATCACCAGAGCAAGCACGTAATGTATTATCAGGCCTGCAGGCCGGTCCTATCAAGAAACTTCCAGTTGATATTGATAACCGCACCATACCAAGGGGACCAACCGGCGAAATATCCATTCAGCTAGTTCGACCTCCAAATAGTAGCAATGAAACTCTGCCTGTTGTAATGTACTTCCATGGCGGTGGATGGGTCCTCGGTGGATTTGATACCCATGATAGATTGGTAAGAGAGCTATCTAATGGTGCACATGCGGCTATTGTTTTTGTCAACTATACTCGCTCTCCTGAAGCCAGATATCCAATTCCTCTGGAGCAGGCATATGCTGCCACAAAATGGGTTGAGGAAAACGCCCATATCATAAATGTAAATTCCTCACGTCTGGCAGTCGTCGGTGACAGCGTAGGTGGCAATATGGCTGCCGCTGTTACGTTACTTGCGAAGGAGCGAGGAGGACCCAGGATCGATTTCCAAGTGCTCTTCTATCCAGTTACCGACGCCAATTTTGATACACATTCTTACACAACTTATCAAGATGGTTACTTTCTGACCCGTGAGGCTATGAAATGGTTCTGGGATAATTATACTTCAACTCAAACAAACCGAAAAGAGCCAACTGTATCTCCGCTGCAAGCTACACTTGAGCAACTCAAGGGATTACCACCGGCACTTATTATTAACGGGGAATTTGATGTACTATGCGATGAGGGAGAGGCATATGCTCACAAACTTATGGAAGCAGGGGTTCCAGTGACAGCAGTTAGATATCACGGTACTATTCATGACTTTGTAATGCTAAATCCAATTACCAATACGCCGGCCGCACGGGGAGCGATTGAACAGACTTCTCACAGTCTGAAAAAGATTCTTTCAGATTAATAATAAATTAACAGATATGCATGTGCAATTTGAGTCTTTAAACGGACAAAAGTCACAACTATACTAAGAAGGATAATGAATGATTCCTAACCAGAACTTTTGTTATATGAATTGCATCCATTACACCGGAATATGATATCCTGTATAATTACATTACCTCCCAAATTATTTGCAAGTAAATGGCCACAATTGCCACATAAAAGCCTCCTGTTCTCATCTCTTTCCTCCCCTTCTCCAATAATATAAGGCCCTTCTCCTAATTGTTCAGACTTTTCATATATGATTGCAACCCACGAGCCATTATAA
>JALZES010000033.1 GCA_030861915.1 Thermoproteota archaeon | reverse complement strand
GTATATGGCTTGGCGAAGGCGAATCACTGACAAGCGTAGGAAAACATACCCTCCTAATAAAGCCTGAGAGAGAATGGGAGGCTCTAAAGGTAGGAGCTGGGGTTCCACCGATTAAAACAGAAAAGGGATGGCTGATCATATATCACGGGGTGAGCGATGATAAGGTGTACAGGGCTGGTGCTGCGCTCTTAGATTTGAAACGACCTAGCAGGATTATAGGGAGAACTAAATCGCCAATCTTGGAGCCAGAAGAGCCATATGAAAGGTTTGGAGATGTAAATAACGTAGTCTTTCCTACCGGAGCGTGCGTGGTCGATAATGAGTTGTTTGTATACTATGGCGGAGCGGATAAGGTGTGCTGTTTAGCGAAAGCAAACATGGACGCTCTAGTGGAATACATTTTACAAAACGGTTAGATCCGCAAATATTGCAACCTTGTTGGTAAACATTATGTAGCCGGTAATAGTTTTTTGCAAGCATTCCAACCCAAACTCGTACTAGATTTTTTCCAAAACTAAGACTTCTATGTCTTCGGGCCTCTTTCCTCATCGTCGGCCGCTAAAAGGTTTAATGGACGGTACTCTTATTGAAAAAGATGACCATGCAGGGAATGATGAGGCGGTGGCTGTATGATTTTCTCCAGAAGAGATGATTATTCATGCCAAAATATCTGAGCCCTGCTTTTCTTCCTATTAGTCTACGGACACGAGCATACGAATTCTGCTCAAAAAGGTATGTATGGTTGAAGCCTACAAATCAGCGGATTATTAAAGCCGAGTGAATTCAAAAGGCCATATCAGCGCCCTGAATTCAGACTGGGAGAAAAGCCAAGCCACATGTATTGTTTCAGCCAAACTTATTTATGAGAAGAGGTATATCGTATTTTGAATTTGACGAAGTTTTCACAGCAAGTGATAAACTGTATAGCACAATGGGGGAAAAAATCTGCTGAATGCAATGGTGACGTGAACTGTCTGCAGGCCTGTTCAAGTGATCTAAGGTCTTGTCTTGATGTAGCCTTTCCTGACGCAAAAAAAAATCGAGTTTGAAAGCGATAAAATAAACTATATTTTGTCTTCCGTCTTCTTCTTAACCAATAGAATATCTAAAGCAAGCATTGGTTTGGCAGAACTTGACAGGGCAGTAAATGACGTAAAATACACAGGGGATGTTAGCCTAGATAAGAAGCAAAATAAGGAAGAATACGACGAGATGAAGGAACGTCTTGACCAAATCATTGCAAAATATTTTTGACAATATATAAAGCAGCATTGGTAGGCGCTGAGTAAATAGGAGCATTTTTTGCCAGCAATATTTGATTTATTAGCTACCATGTCCTATTTCTACAAAAATATATAAGGATTTGAACGTCGATATACATATTGAAACATATTACGTCTCGCGGCTCTAGGTATACGAGTATTTCACCTTCCAAGCCTAATCCTAGATGGGGTAGAGAAGAGGAATCCGAACTTTTTGCACAAAATGTAAGACGATTTAGGCAGGGTAAACTCTCTGAGGACGATTTTCGTCGTTTCAGGTTACAACATGGTGCTTACGGTTCTAGACTGCAGTTGAACTATAGCATGATAAGAATCAAGGTTCCCGGCGGCGAGATTAATCCTGAGCAATTAGAAAAAGTCGCAAGTTTAGCGGAGTCTTTCTCTATTGGTTCCGCCCATGTTTCTACTCGACAAAATATTCAGCTGCACTGGGTTCAGCTTGAAGACGTTAGTGAAGTAATGAGAGGACTCGTTGAAGTGGGCCTTACAACCCGAGAAGCATGTGGTAATACTGTCAGAAACGTAATGTGCAGTCAATTTGCAGGCGTATGCCCCGACGAAGCATTTGACGCCACTCCCTACTCCAAAGCAATTGCACGATTCTTTATTAGAAATCCTATGTGTCAGAATTTACCTCGTAAGTTTAAGATCAACTTTGCATGCTGCAAAGATCACGGACTCATAAGAATTGCAGATATCGGATTGGTTCCATCTGTAATGGATGGGAAACGGGGATTTAGAATTTATCTAGGCGGAGGCCTAGGGGCTGCCTCGTTTATAGGTCATCCTCTAGAAGGTTTCACACCAGAAGAAAAGCTTCTTCCAACATGCATGGCCGCTATCAGATTGTTTGATAGACACGGCAATCGTGAAAACATGGCTAGAAATCGGATGAGGTATTTGGTGCACGAGATGGGGTGGGAGAAATTCCAGAAGATGGTATTCAAAGAACGTTCAATAGTCGAAATGACTACTGCTGTCTCTACAGCCAAGCTCTTCGACGTAAATGATACCGGCACACCCAATCTTCTTTCCGAGACAACATCACCGCACTCCATGACAAAATTGCCGGTATTAAATGATCATGTTACCCCTGAGAGTTCCAAGTATGAGCGATGGCTGCATTCTAATGTTGTTCCTCAGAAACAAGCAGGCTATTTCACGGTATTTGTAACGCTTGAGGCCGGGGACATCACGGCGAACCAGTTGCGAACATTGGCGGTAGCCATCAGGGAGTTATCTCTGGAAGCTGTCGCTAGAAATACTCCACAGCAAAATTTTGCCATTCGATACGTTAAAGGCGAAGACCTACATGAATTCTATGATAGGCTCATGTCCACCGGGCTAGGAAGTTCAGGAGCGTTAACCATTACATCTGCGGTAGGATGTTCCGGAACAACTTCGTGCAATCTAGCTATCACAAATTCTCATAGACTGGCTAAAGAGGTACAAAGAAAGTTTATTGAGTTAGGACTTGACACTGATGGGAACTTGAGGGATTCGACAATCAAAATTAGTGGTTGTCCCAACTCGTGTGGACAACATGAAATTGCGACCATAGGATTTTTTGGCGGTGCATCGAGAATTGGAGACGTGATGGCTCCAACATATACAATGCTTTTCGGTGGGAGTGCTGGAGAACAGGGAGATTTGGGCAGGGCAATCATGCGTGTCCCGGCAAGGAAAGTGATAGACACGATACAGGAAATAATAAAAACGTACAAGGTCGAAAAACAGGACGGTCAAACCTTAAGTCAGTGGATAGATAAAATCGTGAAAGGAGAAGGGACAAATCGTGTCAGAAACATCGAAGACATGAAACGACTTCTTGTGCAAGTTACGAAGCTAGCGCCGATTGAAAAAGAGCCAGAGTTATACAAAGATTACGGTAATGATGTTAAGTTTACCGCGAAGACAGCTAGGGGCGAATGCGCAGCTTAAATTAAACAAATGAAAGATACATTCACTTCAGATACTGTAGAGGAAAACCAACGGGTCGATTTTAGTACATCTGGCTCTAACGATTACCAGCTGCCAATTGTATGCGACATTGATACTCTACGCACTCTTATTCGAAAGAATGCCGCGCGGATAGTTGATGTTC
>JALZES010000068.1 GCA_030861915.1 Thermoproteota archaeon | reverse complement strand
ATGCATCTATTACAGCGTTAGTAGTACCCCAATCTTCATGATCTTTAAGCCCACATGCTCCAGCTTCTATCTGTTCCATCTGAGTTGCCAACGACGGATGAGAATCGTTACCTTTGCCCAAGAATCCCCAGTTCATTGGTATGTCTTCTACTGCCTCCATCATTCTGCTTATGTTGAATACTCCTGGTGTACAGGTCGTAGCATTAGTGCCGTCTGCTGGACCTGTTCCTCCTCCAATCATATTACATATTCCGTTGCTTATACCATCGACGTACTGCTGTGGGGATATCATATGTATATGAGTATCAAAGTGGCCAGGTGTGCAAATTGTGTGCTCACCAGCAGTTGCTTCAGTGCAAGCCGATACAATCAAGTTTCTGTTGACTTTATCCATTGTGTAGGGATTACCTGCTTTGCCAATCCCTGCTATCTTGCCATCTTTAATCCCGATATCGCCTTTGACGATCCCTAGTACAGGATCCAGTACTACAGCATTTGTGATGAGGTAATCGAGAGCTCCGTTCGAGTTGGTTACCCCAGATGTCTGGGCCAGACCATCCCTTAATGTTTTTCCTCCACCAAAAACACATTCATCACCATGTGCAAGAAGATCGTTTTCGACTTCTATTGTTAGATCCGAGTCTCCTAATCTAATTTTATCACCCGTCGTGGCGCCAAATAGATCGCTATACTGCTTGCGGGTTAATTTAAGAACCATTTCTGTCTCCTCCTCTATGCTCCCTTGAATCCTTCTTCCCTTGCCCTTTTCATTGCGGAATTCCTCACGTTTGCGGATTTCACGCCTCCCATAGTCAACCCGTTGAATCCATAGACTATGCGCGCTCCTCCTAGTTCACAAAGTTCTATCTCCTTTGAATCACCAGGTTCAAATCTTATTGATGTCCCGGCAGGGATATTCAGTCTATATCCATATGCTTTTTCTCTTGGAAATTCCATGGCTTTATTGACTTCAAAGAAATGGGTATGCGAACCTATTTGACAAGGCCTGTCACCCGTGTTTTTCACAGTAAGAGTAACAGTTTTTCTGTTTGCATTGCAGTTAACAGGCTCCTTTGCCAGGATATATTCTCCTGGTATCATTCTTTTTCTAACCTCCTCGCGTCTAGGTTTGGACTTTTTTTTGATTGAGTTTTTCTACTAACCATTCTCTTATCACCATTATTGGACGGGATCGTGCACCGTGACCAATTTTGTTCCGTCAGGGAACGTACACTCAACTTGAACTGTGTGTATCATTTCAGGGACTCCCTCCATAACGTCATTTCTTGTCAGAACTTCTCGAGCTGACTTCATGAGTTCCGCTACTCCCCTTCCTTCCCTGGCGCCTTCGACAACAAAGTTTGCTACATATGCAATAGTCTCAGGATAATTGAGCTTTACACCCTTTTTCTTTCGTCCTTCGGCTATTTGTGCCGCAGTCCAAATCATCATTTTATCGATTTCTCTTGGTGCTAACATCAAATTCTAATTTTACCTCATGTTATGATGAGGTCTGAATTATTTTAAATTTCAAAAATAACTGCTATATATATCAAGACGCATTACACAAGAGCTCGATCTCTTCATTTTGTCGACGTCGACAGAATTGACCTAGCCGACAGAGATTTTCACAGGTACTACCACCTTTAACCAATAATACATTTTCTCGAACGAGCCGTTCTTGCCAACAGGCAATCTGAACGAATGTTGTCTACCATTTCTTGCTTTAACCGTCAAAAAATTTGAGCTAATGGCTGTTCCCAACATGTTCGTTATGGTTGTCTCTATTCCCCTTCGCACATACATTTCCTCGATTTCCGAATAAGAGATATCGAAATCCGACTTGCCCTTTGCAATGATCTCTGAAGGATTTATAATAGTCCCTTGTTTGAAGTCGGGGACCTTCTCTCCTAGTACCGCATATGGGAATGGTGCCATTCCTGCAATAAAACCCGTATCGACAATCTTTCTTCTAAATCCCTTTTTACTTGCTATTAGCCTAGACGTAGTAAAGTCTAGGAAGTAGTTGCGGCCTGTCCAACTTTTATCCTCGCTACTTAGCCTAATAATTACTTCCTCTATTCCTCTGCCATTGCACCATTGAATATAAGATAATATCTTTTCCGAATCAGATTTACCGAGTGCATCTTTCTGACTGTATCTCAAAAATTGGTTAAATTCTGATTGGTTCAATTCAAGAGCAAACGCTGTTTGCGGCGAAGGAATTTTAGGGTTCTGCGTACGGCAATGTCATGTTCTAGCATGGAGTCCTCTACCTGTCTTACCATTCTATGCTGGAGGCCTAGACCACCCTATTCCAGCCGGAATGTTCTCGAACCCCGATATGCCTAACAAAAACACCCACGCCGTAAACACGAATGGACCTGTAAGCGCAGGCAGGCCCCACATCCCGAAGAACCGCTGTAATGCCGGCATTACAATAACAGAGCATGCTACTGTTGCTAACACAGCCATGAAGAAGGAGCTTATTGTTAGGGGAACGAAACTGGTTAGAGCAATCATGACCAGAACTTGGTTAAATCCGTGTAACCCTAGCCTGATTTCAGCCGTAGGGAGCTTCGTAAGTATTGCTAATGCTACGCCTATCCCTGATCCCAAAAGAGCCATCAACCCTGCCAGATACAAAGGTGAAAAGGGATCCCATTGTGCTGTAAATCCGTTCGTAAACCATCGTCCATCTTGTCCCGCAATAGCCGGTGCAAGTTCAAAGGCTAACGTGAGTCCGACAACCCAAAAAATCCCTGTCTTCCAATTCTCAACAAATGTAACCTGTGAGACCCCCTTGAGGGTTGCAATCATGAATTCTTTGGCAGTCCATTTGAAGTTTTCCATCTTAACCTGCAGCGGATTGCCGCTAGCACTAATGAGTTCTTCCTTCGCTGGAGCAGGAGGCTCCGGCCAAATATCGTGTCCGTAGCGCTTCGAAGCGTACATCATGGCCCAAGTTGTAAATATAAAAGAAGACGTAAAACCTGGAATCGCCCACGATTGAGTTACACCATCCAGAATAAACATATCTCCCATGAGATGCGAGAACGCCATCCATGTAACGGCAGTTACGGCCGCGCCAAATACAGAAATAAAAAAGGTGGCCTTGTTAGCCTTTACGAAAGGTCCAGACCAAAATGCCATCCCGGTAAGAATTGAGTTATACCCGAATAATCCGAAAGTCACTAATCCATATGGGGCGCCCAATGCCAGAGCCATACCTGCTCCTATCAACCCCGATAAGACCATCATAGCTCCCGCTTTCCTTGAGGCCAGGATTACCCCTGCTAAGATCAATATTCCCGTTACCGGAGAGCTAAACAAAGGTACCTCAGCAATTCCGTTGAACAGTATGAAAAAGAAATCTAGTAAAGGATCTCCAGTCGAATAGGTTGGGACTGCCATTAACCTTTTTTTAAGAAGCTCTTTCTTAACGATTTGTAACCTATATTGGTTTATTAGCATATGAGCCCTCTTTCTGTACATAATCAAAAGTATCTTCTGCTGGATATTGGATTGGATCGTTACTACTCAAGGAGAGTACATCATTGTAAGTCGACGTCGACTAACTTGTTGGCATGACTGGGAGAGAAATATTAATGATTGATGCCGTCGACGAACTAATTCTGTCAGCATTAAGTCAGAACTCAAGGCAGAACACCGCCGAGATTTGGGACTTTTTAAGGGACCAGGGACATTCATTAACGAAAGAAGAAATAGAATCAAAGATCGCAACACTGCAGGAGGTTGGAATAATAAAAAACTATACCATTTCTGTCGACACAAATAAAATCGGGCGAAGAGTTCTGCGAGTTGCTCTCGTAAGATTCAAGGTCTCTCAACATTTAGCGAGCCGGCTGAGGGGCCTCAAGAAATACCTGTCAGATGCTCCGTTTGTTTTGTTTTCCGGCCGGACTCGCGGCGGAATTGACTGGATTACTTATAAGGCTTTTTTGTCAGAGGAAATGGCTGATGAAGAAAGCGACATTTTTCGGAACCTGTTTGGCGATATTATCCAAACGTACGAGGTCTATGATTTTCTTCCCACTCGAGAAGCATCGTTTCATGCTCTAACCCATACAAGTAACGAATACAAACGATTTTTGGATGAGTGGATCCCTACGTTCCGAGGAAAAAGGTAACGCCGTCTAACGTCCTGTAGTCTTGTTGTTCCCTTGAGATTTCATAGCCATAAGTTTGAACCGTATGCATTCATCAATCATGTTATGAACTCGTAATCTAAGCCCCATCAAAAAATTAAGGACCTCAGCTCTCTGCTCAGCCTCAATTGTCTTATGAACCTCTTCGATTAGGTTGTCAATTCTAGCGAGTGTAAGTTTTAGCATAAGAGATGTTTTTTTTGTTGTTCGCAAGACGCATACTTTTTTTGACAGATCCCTACAGTTGGGTGCCTGATTTGAGATATCCTCATTGAGGAGTGCCTTAACTTCTCTTATCTGCTTGACTGTTGGATTACTATTCATGACATAGCTGACAATCTCGGCTTGCCTGTCAGAAGGTATAGTGCTAAGCTCTAGGGCCTGACTAACATTGAGGTTACTTCTGATAATCTGTTCCTTTATATCCGTCGGAAGCTTTAGAAGTTGAATTCTATGCGATACGAACTCCTCACTTTTACCAATTTTCTTGGCTAGCTCAGACACGCCTCCCCATCCAAAGTCTAGAACGTATCGGCGGAATGCCTCTGCTTCTTCAATTGGATCCATCGATTTGCGCTGAATATTTTCGGTCAGCTGTATTTCGAATGCCTGCTTGTCTGACATTTCACGGATTTTGCATGGAATAAATCTCCATCTGAGCGATCGGCATGTTTGGAATCTTCTATGTCCTGCTACAATTTCAAAACCGTGATTCAGAGGACGTACCAAAATAGGTTGGAGCAGACCATGTTCTCTAATACTGTTGGCCAGAGTTTCATCTTGAGGGCCATCCTTTACAAATTCATCTCTTACCGCAAATTCAGAAGGCCGAATCATCTTCATTTCAATTTGCTCAACAATACTAGTATCGATATACTCCACGGCGACAATATATTTGTCTCATGTACTTATGTATTCCCCCGAGCCTTCTGAATGATTCCATATAGAATTTTGAACCTATTACAAACAAATTTGAAAAATTGGTATATTTGTTAATAAAACCGTTCTTAATGCAATGGGAGGGAGCACGAGTCGGGCCCCTTGCTTTCCGCATTGATGTAGAAGAGTCGGCGGAACAACAGTTGGGGCGAAATTATCATCCTTGAACTAGAAAAC
>JALZES010000004.1 GCA_030861915.1 Thermoproteota archaeon | reverse complement strand
CGTCCCAATTGAGGGATCCAGATTTCCAACTCGGTTATCGAACGCTTTATCCAGCCTCAACAATTAGTGTCACTCGAGAGCAGGATACGCGCTTCAGATAACGTTCTAGTTACTTTATTATCTGTTTTGCCCATACCTGATAAAAGCAGATCTATGGCCTTTGCTACTGCTATCTTCAATTTCATATTTCAAAAAAATAGCAACTTTTAAGGTATAACTACTTGTCTATGTTTCTAGGAAACCTCTCGCTTAGTATCATTTACAGTATCTCTGTAATGCTAGATTCAACATGGTACACAGATATAACAATGTGACCGGACTTTTCCTTTCTAAAATGTAATTATTTTTTGTTCATAGCGACTTTAAAGAATTCCTGATATACTTTGTGTCTTTCACTGTGATCATGAAGGTGGGTTCATCTTTAGTAGTGACAATGATTCTTGCACTCTTTACTTGCTCTATTTTTCCGTTATCGCTTAGAATAGCGTCTGCAGAAAATGACGATAATGATTCCGAGGAGTCACTGGCAAAAATAAGGCAAACTATCAAGCAGAACGAGGAATGTGAGGATGGTTCTGTTTGCAAACAGGCGGCTGAAAATAACTTGATAATGTGTCCAGTAGGTTCTACTTGTATTTTCATGACCAATGATTTTGTACCGTATAATCTCGCTATTCCTAGGTGAGAGCCCCGTATATAGCAGATAAAATACCTAAAAAAGCTGGAACTAATGCTGAAAGATGAAACACTACAACAACATACGATGATTATAGATACTATCCAATTTCACTAAAGAAAGTCTTTACTACTTCTCTTTGATCATTTTCCATTTTAATATATGCTTCGATAAGTTCCTTTTCTATTCCGACCTGCTCTGAAATTATAGTCCGTAATTTTTCAATATCGAGAGGCGTTATATTGTCGATTAGTCCGCTGCTGTAAGCATAGATGTACTCGTTTACTATTTTAAATGCAAAACGAGGAGCTGTTTTTATCAAGAGCAAAAGACCAGTTATAATTGCGGTTTCTGTACTGTTCTTTGCCAACAGCGACCCCAGATACCTCTCTAATATCTTGACCCTCTCTTTGCCGATTTCTTCGATTGAAGATGCAACCAGCAAGCCTGTTTCAGTGAGCTCGTAAAAAGGTACTCCTTCCAGTTGAAGTGCTCTTGGACCCCGACGTAAAGGAAGCCGTCCTCCCTCCCTAATCACACCTGCGGGAATCAACGCTTCATCTAGATCTCTAAAGATGCCAGAGTATATATTCTGCCATAAGATGCCATGCTTCTTTGCTATGACATGGGCAATAGACGTCCTCGTTCGAAACTCGGGGCTCTCTTCACTAGCTAGGTGAGCTATTATACCTCGCTGCCTCCTTGCCTCACCGGTAAATCTGTCCTTCCTTGTTTTGAAGGTGTCAAAAATTGCAATATTATGTTTGTCCTGTTTCAAAGCACATTCACGTACGGTTTGGTACAGGGTATACTGAATATTATTTTAATATGTTGGTTTTACGCGAATTAGGTATGGCGAGGCCGCAGGAACAACAATGGTCACGCTATTGCGATACCAGATCTCTTAAATAAAATTCTCGTCTCGTGGAAAGCAGGAATCACAATAGCAGTTGAAAGGCAACGGGAGCTTAATGTAAATGAGAGTGCGCATTATTCAAGAACTACGCTACAGAAGATTCACATGTTAAGTGGGATGATATTCCTGCTATTGATCTAGGAAGGAAAATACAGTACATTTATCTACACAACGATTTACCATCATTAAGTAACGAGTTAAGGATTATTATATCTAAAAGATAACCTGTAAAAAATAGTTGAAAGGAACAATTGATCAAACAATTACTATCTATTACCATAATAGTTAATGATGATTCTTTTATTGGGTGTCAGTATATTTCATAACAACAGATATGAAGCATAGAAGCAGACTGGAAATAATATCCCTTATTCTCGACATTGCCACCCGCAAGGATGGAGTAACTCAGAAAAAAATCCTCTATAGAGTATACCTGTCGTATCAACATCTTAAGGAATATCTATCATTGCTACAGGAAAATGGTCTAATTAAATATCAAGAAGAAACTAGATTATATAGAACAACCGAGAAAGGATTACACTTTCTGAGTCTATATGGTAGGCTCAATGATGTTGTTACCATGACAAATAACATAATTATCAGATGACCTTCGTTGCCAGCAATACATCTGCCTGGCAGGCGGCTTCTTGGTTTAGCCGTAGTCGTGAACTAGATAACGAGGCTTTAGGCTCTACGGAGAGGTAGTTTATTAGGATCGCATGTATTAGCCAATAAATGGGAGATAGACTGAAGAACCTGCAACATAGTACCTCGAACGTGTTAGAAGTTATTCGGAAACTCGGATCACCTGAAATACACGAATCCCTTGAAAAGATACATCAAACCACACAGGAAACAAAGGATATCATGGAGTCTTTACGAAAACCAGAGATGGTAAAGAACTTCGATAACATACGTCTCACTGCAGAGGCCATAGAAAGCACTTCAAGGAGGTTAGAGGCTTCGGTTCTAGAAATAAAAAAGACTCAGATTCTCGAAAGAGCATCAGAAACACTAGCAGCTGTTCGCGGAACTCTATCTTCTCCTACAAATAAAAATAACATGAGCGAAGTGACTTCCTCAGTAAAAGAAACCCTCGTATCCCTTAAGTCACTCATAGATGAATTAAGGCTCACTGTGAGCGCTTCCAAGAAATCGGGTCTGCTTAGCAGCGCGAGTGAGGCGGCTAAAGAGGCATCTGACCTGTACCATTCCATGAGAGAATAAATACGTGCGTGACTTTCGAGATCCGTTTTGTAAGATTGGAAGAACAAAAAATCTTTGTATCTTTTTGATTTTCCTTATTAGGTCAGTCGGACTAAGGTGTTCCTTTTATAGCATAAGTTACTATGTAACCTTATGTCAAACACGGAAAAGAGCTCTTCTCCTTCGGCTACCGCGAGAATAACATCGTTAAAAGATATGACCCCAGAGCAAACGGCAGATGCCATTAAGAATATAGCAAGAAATATTCGTGAATCCTCTTACAAAATGAGAGAAGCCATAAAGGCAATACGCCAGAGTGGTGCAATCGATGAGCTTACCGAGGCAGTCAGAGAAGCCACCATCGCAGCTCGAGACACTGCAGTAGAAATTAGCGATACCGCAAAGGACATGAGAGAACGAGGCGTGATACGAGAAACTATCATCGCAGCTGAAGAGGTCAATGCAGCCGCGAGGGAGACAGCACAGACCGTCAGAGAAACAGTAAGCAGGAGAGAACGCTCGGAACTAGGATCTACTGATGTAACCGAGAGACCGGCAGCAAAGACCAGAACAAGAGAAACCCCCACCCTTTAACTTTTTTTAGGCAGTTCTATTTTCTGTGGCCCAAGTATCTTTGGCGTCTTCGTAGGGAATTTCCACAGTCCTCATGTCTTCTGCAGCCTCCACATTATTGTGAAATGCTCTTGCTTCATTCACTAGTTCCATTGTGTCCGCATATCTGGCGCTGAAGTGGGTCAATAACAATTTCTTAGCACCCGCGGCTTGTGCTAGTATCGCAGCCTCCGACGCCGTAGAGTGCATTCTGTCCTTGGCCTTTTGCCACTGGTTCTGGGAATATGTTGAGTCAAATACTAACAAGTCACAATTTCGAAAAAATTCTCTGAGCTTATTAGTTGGTCGTGTGTCTGCGGATATGCCTACTTTTCGCCCCGGTCTCTTTGGACCGGTGACGTGGGTCGACAGAATATGTTTGCCACCATAGGTAACGTCCTCTCCAGACTGGAGTCTTTTATATAGATGGCCCTCCGGAATACCAAGTTTTTTTATTTTTTCTATATTAAAAATCCCAGCTCTCTCC